>JAHXHI010000105.1 GCA_025656775.1 gamma proteobacterium symbiont of Bathyaustriella thionipta | reverse complement strand
CATAGACATGTCGGTTTTAATAAATTACATAACTTTTCTGTCAAGCTTTTTTTTTCAATTTTTTTTAAATTTATGCTGAATAGTTACCTTCCGGCTTTCTTAAATGACAGGGTATCCAGATCGTTCCCGGAAGATAATGAAATTCAGCTTTTGGACTAATCAGCGTTATTTCAATATCAGTATTTGATTTTCGAAGTGTTCTTACAGCAGTAAGGGCAGCAAAACCACTACCGACAATATGAACTTTTTTCATGTTTTATTCTCTTACAAATGACATGGCAATAAATTAATAGCTTGAAATAATTTTACAATTTGTTTTCAGAACGTTATTTTTTCGCGCTATCATACCACTCTGAGTCATATAAAGTTGATAAGATTGATCGACTTTCATTGGCAGAAAAACAGACTGGCCATATCGCGCGTCAAGCCATGGCAGCCATTGATATTTCTTTTTTAAAGACCATAAGTCATAATCAGACTTGCTTTCCAGAGTAAAGACTGTCGGTAAGTGACGACGTTGCTGTTCAATATCATGATAGCGGCCAGAAATTCTGTCCAATTGATAATGACTATCCATTCCCAATAGGTTGGCCCAGCCATGCCATTTAATGATGCGTGCATCCACCTGCCATTCATCACCTTCGAGTACATAGGCTCGTTTTTTGCAGGTTTCATGGGATATAAGAGCCACACGGTATTTTTGGTGTTGTATCTGTTCTATTTCCAGGGACGCAATAGGAGCTTCATGAGTCAGTCGGTGATAAGTTAAGAGATTAGTACCCACTAAAGAAAGCGTCATTAATATAAACAAGACTAAAAGCATATAAGTACTATTTCGGCAACCGGCCCAAAGCTGTTTTTTCTTTAGCCTATGAATCATGCGAAAAAAGAAAAAAATGACAAAACTTAACAGCAGAGTTAACGATATAAAATAATACAGCTCAAATGATGAGTTCATATTGAGTACACGTTTTATTGGTAGGGATCACCGGCAGGTTGAATATGTTCACCTTCAACTTTAGCAGGATAGTGATATTTACCACCGAAGAATAAAAGCGGTTCTATGTCGGCATCATTTTTATAGATCTCCGTTACTTCACCGACAACAATCCAGTGATCACCACCATCATATTGTTTATTAATTTTGCAGGAAAACGATGCCAGACAATCTTTAAGCCTTGGGGCACTGGACTGGTCAGTAAAAAGCTTTTCATAGTGTATCTGATTCTCATCAATATCAGTTTTTGCGCCGGCAAAATGATTTGACACATCCTCCTGATGTATACCCAGGATGTTCACGCTGAAATTAGCATCTTCTTTAACCAATTCAGAAAAGGCCGCTTTTTTTGAAGGACAGACTAGCAACTGAACTGGATCAAGTGATAAAGAACTGACCGCATTAGCAGTCATACAGCGTACATCACCTTCATGTTCGATAATCAGCACCGTAACTCCCGTTGCAAACAGGCCAATTGTATTTCGATAGTCTTGTACCAGACCTGGGTTTTGTACTAAATTGGACTGTTGTTCAGTTTCATTACTCATATGGTATTTACTCTACGTTCAGCTATTTTTATCGATGATGAATTAAGGATGTTACGAATTCAGACCCAGCCAGTCCTGAGGCTTCAGGTAACGTTCATATAATCGTGCTTCATCGGAGCCAGGTTCAGGCTGCCAGTTATAACGCCATTTAACTAACGGCGGTAAAGACATTAGAATTGATTCGGTACGTCCGCCTGTCTGCAGGCCAAATAATGTACCCCTGTCATAAACCAGATTAAATTCAACATAACGACCACGACGATACAATTGGAAATCTCTCTCCCGTTCGCCATAAGGTGTTGCCTTGCGTTTTTCAACAATAGGCAAATAAGCCGATGTAAACTGATTTCCCACACTCTGCATAAAAGTAAAACAATGAGCAAAGCTCTTGTCATTCAGATCATCAAAAAATAAACCGCCGACGCCACGGGTTTCATTTCGATGGGGCAGATAAAAATAATCATCACACCATTGTTTATATTTTGTATAGTAACCAGGATCGATAACATCACAGGTTTTTTTAGTCTGTTTATGCCAATCAATAACATCTTCTTCAAATGGATAATAAGGCGTTAGATCAAAGCCTCCGCCAAACCACCAGATCGGATCACAACCTTCTTTTTCTGCTATAAAAAAACGGACATTAGCATGGGTAGTTGGTATATAGGGGTTTTTGGGATGAATGACCAGAGAAACACCCATAGCCTCAAAAGAGCGACCTTCCAGTTCGGGGCGTTTTGCAGTCGCTGATACAGGTAATGAGCTACCCGTAACATGAGAAAAATTAACGCCTGCCTGTTCAAAAACAGCGCCATCTTCCAACACTCTGGTTCGCCCTCCCCCACCGCCTTCACGCTGCCATTCTTCCTGAATGAATTTTTTTTCCTTATCTGTATTTTCTAAAGCAAGGCAGATATTATCCTGAAGTGAGAGAAGGAAAGTTTTAACCTCATCTGCATCAACACAGTGATTAGTCATATTGCTGTCGGGCTGGCTCATTATAATCCTATTATTATATCTATCTCACATAGGTAAGGGTTGCAGCCTGCTTTTTCAAATACAACAGGCAAAAAAATGCCAGCCTGGTTTCCCAAGGCTGGCATTTTATGTCAATAAGATCAAAAACTAGAACTTATTGTGCAGGCGCTACCGGTGCAGGTGCAGGAGCTGCTGGTGCTGCATAGGGGTTGTAACCGCCGCCATAAGGCTGACCATAACCACCGCCATAAGGCATACCATAACCACCGCCATAAGGCATACCATAACCGCCACCATAAGGCATACCATAACCACGACCATAACCACCATAACGATAGTAGTCATCATCGTCATCAAACATATCTTCCATTTCTTCCATCCAATATCTTGGATCCCACTCGTCATATTCATTACAACCAGGAATCTTGCCATAAGGACCATAACATTCATAGTCATTATCACTACCCCACCAGGATGCTGAAGCATTTGAAGCAACACCCATAATAAAGGCTGTAAAAACTGATACTGTAATTATTTTTTTCATATCCATCTCTCTACTTTATTTTTTTAATTTAGAAAACATTAACCAACATAAGCACTATAAAACTAAATAAGTATAAATCTCATTGCTTTTACTTACATACAATTCATAGTAGTAAAAAAATAAGATAAATCAAACCTATTAAACAATAGTATATCATAATATATCATAATTCTAATATATTATTTGATTTTGCTTTGATTTTTTCCACTTCTGATAACTTATAGGCTTGTTTTTCACTCGCCCCCCACACCACACCAGGCCAATAAGTATCTGTTTTATAACGGCCAACAATATGAATATGCATCTGATTCACAATATTGCCAATAGCTGCGATATTTAATTTATCCGGCCTGAACTCATCATAAATAAAGTCTGAGACTTTATTTATC
Source organism: gamma proteobacterium symbiont of Bathyaustriella thionipta (assembly GCA_025656775.1). Classification (GTDB taxonomy): domain Bacteria; phylum Pseudomonadota; class Gammaproteobacteria; order GRL18; family GRL18; genus GRL18. The sequence goes on along the minus strand of JAHXHI010000105.1, from coordinate 9,145 downwards.
GCATCTAATATCTCTGTCTGCTTGACTATGTCCAATTCATAAAGCTCGGTTTTATCTGTTTTCGGCACAAGAATAAACCAGGGCACCAAAGAATTATTCATCAGTAAAAACACAAATTGCTCAGATTCTGACAATATAAAGCAGTCATTTTCCAAACGTGAGTCTAATTTAAAGTTATTCATAGGGATAGATTATTCCTCATTACATCCTCTTTAACAAAAAAAGCCCGAAGTCTGAAATGTATTGATTCATGTATGGATAAAAATACCGGGATAATAATTAACACTAAAACGGTAGCAAATGCCAGACCAAAGGCAATTGAAACAGCCATCGGGATCAAAAATTGTGCTTGTAATGAGGTCTCAAACAATAAGGGTAATAAACCGGCAATTGTCGTTAACGAAGTTAATAGCACTGCTCGCAAGCGTTGTACCGATGCTTCAATTAATGCATCTTTAACTAACATCCCCTTATCCCTGAGACGTTTATAAAAACTGACTAAAATAATCGAATCATTCACCACGATACCTGATAATCCAAAAAATCCAAAAATAGAAAGTAAGGTCAGATCAATACCCTGAATCCAATGCCCCCAAAGAGCTCCCACCAAACCAAAAGGAATAATGGCCATCACCACCAGTGGCCAGCCGTAAGAGGAAAACACCCAGGCAAGAACAATATATATCAGCGTCAGACCCAGTGTTCCACCCCATTTCATATCAAGCATGGTTTCCTTTTGATCGGCAGCCCTGCCTTCCAGACTGTAGTCTATCCAGTATTTTTGTTTCAGTTCCGGCAGTGTTTTTTCCTCCAGTAAGGCAATAATATGATTCACATTATTGATATCAGGATTTACTTCAGCGGAAACTTCCAGAGCCAGTTTACCTTCGGCATGACGTAATACTTCGAAGCCATGCCTGACAGTCCAGTGAGCCACACTGGTCAAGGGCACAAACTCACCAGCAGGTGTGCGTATATTAATACGTTCCAGCGTATTAATCTGATCCCTTTCGTGTTTGGGTAATTGCACTCGCACTTCGACTTCATCGGCACCATCTTGAAAAATCTGCACCAGATTACCATCGAATGCTGTTCGTAATTGTCGCCCGATATCGGTAACTGTTAAGCCTAAAATTTCACCCGTTGGCTTAAGGCTGTAGATGAGCTGTTCTTTACCATAAGGCATATCATCATCAATACCATAAACACCCTCAATACTTCTTAACGCCTGAGACAGCTCCGTAGCAGCCTGTTTTAAACGTTTATTTTCAGAGCCATTAAGACGAATAGCCAGATCACTTCCCTGAGGACCTGTTTTACGTGACACAATAGTCAGATTATCCATACCTGCCACTTTATCCAGTTTGTTTTTCCAGTGCTGAATAAATTGCGTGTTACGAATGCTGCGTTGATCTGATTCAACCAGTTGCAGAAAAATAGCTCCCAATTGATCACCACTTTTTCTGGCACTCCCGCCACTAAATGAACTTCCACTAATGGTGACCGACATATCAACCAGATGACCACCGAGTTCTTCATTTGTTTCATTCAGTTTTTCTTCCATGTGCCTGAGATAGGCATCCGTTTGCTCCCTTGAAGTCCCTGAGACAAAACTGGCATTGGCATAAATAATTTGTGCTTCCGGTGAAGGAAAGAAAGTAAAATTTATCCTGCCGCCAATTAGAAGTCCTGCAGTGACAATCAGACTGGAAAATGCTAATGCAATCGTAATCGAACGGTGATTCAATGCCCAGGTGATTATTTTACGAAATTTGTTCTGACGAAATGAATCAAAAGCATCATCCAGAATAATTCGCAGTGTTCGTTTATCAGGCTGTTGATCTTTTTGAGCAGGCACATCACGTTTTATATGTGAGAAAGCATTACGCAGGTGCCCTGGTAACACAAAAAAACTTTCTACCAATGAAGCCAGAATCACACAAATAACAATAAGAGGGATATCAAATAAAATATTTCCCATAATACCGCCGATCATCATCAGAGGTAAGAAAGCAGCAATCGTAGTCAATGAAGATGCAATGACCGGTACAAACATTCTTCTTGCACCGCCTTCAGCAGCCATTAAGGGTGCCTCACCTCCCTGATAGTGTGTTAAGGCATCTTCACCGACAACAATGGCATCATCAACAATAATCCCTAATGCCATGATAAGACCAAATAAACTGATCATATTGATCGTGCCGCCAACCGCATACAAAATTGCCAGTGTCGCCATAAAAGAAACAGGGATACCCAGCGCAACCCAAAAGGCTACCCGGGCATTTAAAAACAGATACAGTATAAGAATCACCAGAATCAGACCAGTGCCGCCATTTTTTACTAACAGATAAATTCTGTCACGAATCAGCTGCCAACTGGCATCAAAGACTTCAAGCTTAATATTAGGCGGTAATGTGGCCCGTTTTTCTGCCAGCCAATGTTGTAAAATTTCAGCGGCTTCAATCGCATTGCCGTCTTCAGTACGTTGTAAGGCTAATTCAGCAACTGTTTTTCCTTCTTTTAAACGTAACACCCCATCACTATCGGGTTGACGCTTAATGACTGCCACATCCCCTAAACGTACATAGTCAGTACTGTTACTCACAATGGGGATACGAGAAAATTCCATCTCACTGCGAGCTTGTTCCAGACTACGCAACTCTTTAGCATTATGTTGACTACCCAGCGTTCCAGCGGGCATATCCTGACTGAAAGTATTGATGCGTGCACTGATCTCATCCAGAGTCATCTCAAGATATTGCAATTGTTCTATGGGGATTTCAATATTCACCTGCTCATCGGGCAGACCATTAATTTCAACCTTATCAATCCCTAAACTGGTGAGTTCCCGTTCAAATTGATTGGCCAGAATTCTCAGTTCACTTAAATCTTCCAGACCTGATAATAAAATCTTAGCCACGCCTTCATAGCGTACTAAATTTTCAACCTGGGGTTTTTCGGCATCCTTGGGTAAATTACGGAATTCATCCACTTTCTGTTTCACTTTATCCAGCGCCAGAATCATGTCTGTGCCTTCATTAAATTCAAGCTGGATAGAAGAGACATTCTGTGCCGAAGTTGATGTCATATGCTTGACATGATCAACCGATTTAAGCGACTGTTCCAGGGGAATAGTGATCCCCTCTTCTACGTCTTCGGCACTTGCACCACTCCAGATCACCCGAACACTGACCCGATCTAACTCAAAGGTAGGAAAAAACTGGATATTGAGTTTATTCAATGCAAACACACCAGCAAGGATCATAATCATCATCAATAAGTTGGCAGCCACCTTGTGATGAGCAAAAACAGACAGTAGTTTCATTTTTTAATGATTTCCCGGCAAACAATTAAAATGGGATAAGGTTAATATCATAAGATTCAGGGCTATTTTACAATTTCAACTTTCAACCCCGTAAAAGCATTCGGCAGATGAGTAGAAAGAATAATATCACCCGTATTAAGTGCATCACTCTCAATTAACAGTTGAGATTCCAAAGCCTGTTCTGATTGATTTTCTGAAACACTCCCTGAATCAAAGTGTTCACCAATTGTTTTCACTTTTACAGCCTGCAAACGACTGTCTTTTATTTGATACAATCGCTCACTGCCATACATCACCTGATACGGCACTTTAATCATATTTGCACGCGCCGAACGCTGTAGCCGAACCACTACAATTGCACCTATACGGAAGTCTACTTTTTCTGCAGTGAGCGTAAAAATCGCATCAACACCGCTTGCCTGAGCTTCACCGGAAATACGCTCCAAAACTAATGGTATCTGCTGGTTAGCAGAGATGGCAAGCCCCTTTAGTTGCTGTCCTTGACGAATACTTTTATGCACTTCAGAAAGAATACTGGCCGGCAATTTTGCACGAATTTCCAGACGCTCAGTCGAATAAAAACTGAGTAATTTCTCATTATTGTTAACCCGATCACCCTGAGCAACATTCACTTTAGCGACCACACCGGAAAAAGGTGCATAGATCTGACTGCGCTCCAGGGCCAGTCGACTTTTTTCTAAATCAGCTTGTGCCTGTATTAATCGGGCTTCTAACTGTTCTTGACGGGCCTGATGTTCCTGCACTGAAAATTGAATTTTATTATAGGACAAGCGCTGCATTTCAACTTGCTGCATCGCCTGCTCTGTTTCGGAAATAGACCCCAGGTTCTGCTTCTTAACTTTCTCCGCACGTAATAGTGCTTTTTCACTGAGTGACAGCAATTTTTTTTCATTTTTTAATGATGTTAAGTTCACTTTATGACGTAATTGTTCACTTTCAATCAGTGCATTCAGTTCATTGACTTTTGCCTGAGCCTGTTTTAATACCGGCTCAAAATCATTCTTATCCAAACTGAGCATTAACTGCCCTTTGTCAATGCTTTCACCTTCTTTAACTAAGACCTTTGCAACCTGACACGCCGCTGGCGCAGCCGCGTTTAACAGCTCTGATGACTCAACCCGGCCGTACAAGGTAACAGCAGGAGACAGCATTTGTTTGTCAACAATGGTTTGCTGCACTCGCCAAATATGTTCATTGATTTCAACTTCCGGTGATTTATCTTTTGTACTGACCATGACCTTAAAAAAAACAATAGCAAGAATCAAAATAATAAGCGGTATAATAAATTTTTTTAACATAGGAAAACTGTGTTTATCCGTTTTGTATTTGCTGAAAAAACATTAAACAGGCTTCTTCAGAATCAAATTGAGTTTCTTCAATAATAACCAACTCAGGCTCTATGGTCTGCAGTGTCTGAACAAAAAGACCTGATGTCAATTCAGCCTGTTCATAGTTATAGTTATAGTTATAGTTATAGTTATCGTGCTTTTTCATCAAACCGGACTTTTCATCATCAACTTGTGATATAAATAACGGTGTTGACTGATAACCACAACTAGGCGACTTCGATTTTACAATATAATACTTGATATCAGGGTATTGAAGTAAAAAATTTTCTGCATAGGATTGTAGTTCATGGGTGACATCAAGTGTGTGATCTTCAACACCAACAAGCCGAATTTGTTTATCTTTGTTCCTGATAACCTGAATTTTTTCTCTGGGCACTCCCAGACCAATTGCCACCTCAGGACAAAATGGTATCAGCTCTACAGTTGACAAGCCTTTATTTAAAAACATATCAATGATTAATGCGTGTTTTTTTGTTTTGCCGTCGTAGCGTACTTTCTGCCCCAGAAGGCAGGCACTGACAGCAATTTGTGTTTTATATGTCAAAATAAGTCTTTAATGGAAATAATGCCCGGCCAGAAAATAGAGTTAGCTACAAAATAAGGGTAAAATACTGACAAATCAACTTTTATCTAACCACCTTTGTCTATCAAACAGGAATACGCATGAAAATCGGCACACCTTTATCACCTACCGGCACTCGAGTTCTCTTTTGCGGTGGTGGCGAATTAGCTAAAGAAGTTGTCATCGAGTTACAGCGTCTGGGGGTCGAAGTGATTGTTGTGGATCGTTATGAAAATGCACCCGCCATGCAGGTAGCTCATCGTAGTCATATGATCAATATGCTTGATGGCAATGCCCTGAGACAGGTTATAGAAACTGAACAACCTCATTTTATCGTGCCTGAAATTGAAGCCATTGCCACAGAAACATTACTTGAATTAGAAAATGAAGGATTTAATGTAATTCCTTCAGCACGTGCCGCAAATCTGACGATGAATCGTGAAGGTATCCGACGTCTGGCAGCAGAAGAACTGGGCATTAAAACATCCCCGTTTCAGTTCGCACAAACCAGAGATGAGTACCTTAAAGCAGTTAATGAGATTGGTATTCCCTGTGTCGTTAAACCTATTATGAGTTCATCAGGTAAGGGTCAAAGTACAATACACTCTGAAGATGACATTGAAAAAACCTGGAAATATGCTCAGGAAGGTGGTCGCAGCGGCGAAGGCAAAGTCATTGTTGAAGGCTTTGTTGATTTTGATTATGAAATTACGCTATTGACTGTACGACACGTCAATGGCACCTCTTTTTGTGAGCCCATAGGACATAAGCAAATTGATGGCGATTACCGAGAATCGTGGCAGCCTCAGACAATGAATCAGACAGCAAAAACAAAAGCCATTGATATTGCTCAAACGATTACTGACAATTTAGGCGGCTGGGGTCTTTTTGGCGTTGAATTATTTATTAAGGGTGATGATGTCTGCTTTAGTGAAGTTTCACCACGCCCGCATGATACCGGCCTGGTGACTTTAATTTCTCAGGACTTATCTGAGTTTGCTCTGCATGCTCGAGCCATTTTGGGCTTGCCTGTCCCCAATATCCGCCAATATGGCGCCAGTGCCTCTTCTGTCATTTTAGTCAATGGTGAATCCTCACAGGTTGAATTTGGCCATTTAGAAGCCGTATTAGCTGAGCCTGATACCCAACTACGAATATTTGGCAAGCCTAAAGTAAAAACTCAACGTCGTATGGGGGTTGTACTGGCATTGGATGAATCAATTGAACAGGCAAGAGAAAAAGCCTGCCGCGCTTCGGAAGCGGTTATTATTAATATGTGATGTTACCAGTCAACATGAGGTCAGAACGTGGCAACCATCTCATCGTGCTTGATTTCAGGATTTTTTGTGCACATGCTTCACCTGCATCAGCTTATCAATTCGGCGAATGTAGTAACGCGTTTCTGAAGGTGTAAAGGGCGATACTTTATCCCATTCTTTGATAACTTCAGGTTGTTTTTTATTTTTTTCCCTTAGTTTTTTTCTGGCTTTTAGGACTCGATTAAAACCTGCATTATAACTGGCAAAAGTAAAGTTCATACGATCTTCAACAGCGACTTCTTTTTTTATCCAGCGTTTATACAATTGTCGATTATAATAAATTGCCGCAGCAATATTCCAACGAGGTTCATCAATTTTTCCAAAGCGAGGTTGTTTCCCTATAATCTCCTGATACGTTGCAGGCATTATCTGCATAATACCCTTAGCTCCCACTTTACTTCTCGCTTTCGGATTCAAACCTGACTCGGCAATTCCCTGAGCTTTAAATAAGTGCCAATCAAATCCCGGCCCAAAATAATGCTTGGTATTTTTCTTGAAAAAACGGTCGTACTTTTTTGTCCAGTGCTTATGTTTGACATGCTTATGCTGATCCGCAAGAGCTGCCATTGGGAAAGCAAACAGAATCAACCATAAGATGCTACGCCAGAACATTAGTTTAATCCTAAACCAATAACCAGCCCCAAAGCAGTACCAATACCAATAAACATACCCATGAGCATCAATCCTACGGCAATATTACCCTTAGATAATTGATCAGGAATACTAAAACTAACGATATGGCTGAACAACTTACAACCAAACCACATAAAAAAAAGCGTTAAGACTCCCCCCATGCAAGCGTACAAAATATTTAGAAACATTGGATCAATACTATCCGTCATTACTTTTTTCCTATTTATTAATAAGTAATCTATTGTTAAGATTAGCCAATGTTTAAAATAACTTCAATATCATTGACGATTTTTTTATTATCAGGTTAAGCATTTCAGTTAGTCAAGAAATTTCAAGCCTATACCATGAGGATCCATACGCACAATAATCATGTCCAGAACAGGGGCTTCAAAAGGCGTATCAATTAGCTGCACTTTAACCTGACTTCCAACAGGCGGTAAACCGGTAATCAATGATAATAAATAAATCCCACCATCTGAAATATCCTTTGTTTTGACTTCTATTGTGCCCGTATCAGGGTGTGTTAATTTAACACTGGATGTCAATGGTGTGCGAATGTGTTGTCTTAATTCACTGCTCATAGTTTCTCTTTATTTATAAATCACTTAAAAATATTGTTAATCACAATAAAACAAGCTGCTCTACACTCATTTTTGAGATTTTTTGGCCACATTATTTCTCAAATAAACAGGACTGACCTGCTCTGCATTAACCAGTGTATTTTCCGCTATTTCCTGGAACGCCAGATAGGCAATGTCTTTGGCATCAGGATAAAATAATTGATTCCTGATTTCATCCGAGTCAAACGACAAAGCACATTGACAGGCAATCGCATTCAGCTGTTCGGTATAGACTGACCAGCCATTCCCCGTTGTGTGCCAGCTTTCGTTCAAGATAATTAAATTGTTAAGAAATGCGCCTAACTGTTCAGGCTTAAGAACCTGTTCTTTGCCTGTCAGGGTCATAAATCCATTATTCATTTCATAGACAGCAAAATAAATTTCACCCATTCTGGCGTCGCTGGCAACTAAAATTTTATTTATCGGAGCGTCGCTTTCACCCGTTTTAGTCCGTGTCTGAGCCCTGCCCTGAGCTAAAGCCGCCAGTGATGAAACTTGTGCTACCGGCAGAGCGGCCCCATAAGAAATAGCCTGAACAACACCTGTTGCAACCCGAACACCGGTAAAAGCGCCGGGGCCACGTCCATAAGCCAGCACATCAATTTCATTAATTTCATAGCCTGCTTCATTCAGAACAGAATCAATCATGGGTAAAATCAACTGAGTATGCTGTCTGGGTGCCATTTCAAAACGTTCAATACAGGAGAAATCCTGGGGACTGCCTTCTAATAAAGCAACCGAACAAGCATTACTGGAGGTATCTAGAGCAAGTATTTTCATTGAATGTTTTTCATATATGTGTACCCAACTCGATATTCTAACAGAAATAAAACGATTGGTAGCAGTTGTTTTATGGAATCAGGAATTTTGACGCTGCATTTGAGAAAATTTATATTGTAATTGTTCAATATCTGTTTCTACTGGCATATCCGGCAGATTTTTTCTTAGATAATAGCCATAACTTTTTCTAAACAAACGGGGATCAGCAATCACCAGAATACCGTAATCATTAATATCTCTGATCAAACGCCCTGCTCCCTGCTTCAACACCATAGCAGTCTGAGGCAGCTGGTAATGATAGAAGGCATTAATACCCTGCTGTTGCATAAATTGAATTCGTGTGTGTAACACCGGGTCATTAGGTGAGGCAAAAGGTAATTTATCAATCACCACACAGGATAAGGCTTCTCCCTTTACATCAACACCTTCCCAAAAGCTATTAGTTCCTAGTACCTCGACACATTAGTTTTGATCAGTTGAATTTTCATTTTAACAGTGGCAATTGTTCAACAGTCAGCAAAACTTCAAGGCTCCTT
>JAHXHI010000271.1 GCA_025656775.1 gamma proteobacterium symbiont of Bathyaustriella thionipta | reverse complement strand
TAAGGAGCGGCAACGATGCCGCAATTTTTTTGTCAACTGTTTTACGTTATTTTTTTAATTATTTTTCCTCTTTTGGGGAATGCGAAACTCTAAACTTTTGTTAGTTTAATTATTATATAAATAAAATAGAGCTTACTAATGTTCTTATTAATTATGGGGATACCCCTTATACGATTTTTAATTTGATAAGAAAATGCGTTAAACTGTGTGCTGTTTTATTTAACTGAGGCAACCAAAGTCTAATGGCAAAAACATCTAAGGCCGTCTTTCTCTGCAATGATTGTGGTGATACCTTTTCTAAGTGGCAGGGGCAATGTGAAAGTTGCGGTGCATGGAATACTTTGACTGAGTTTAAAGAACCTAAGGGACTTAAAACCCCGAAGGGACCTGTCAGTCTTAAGGGCTATGCAGGAGCAAAAGAATCGGTACAAAAACTCAGTGAAGTCACCTTAGAAGACTTGCCCAGGTTTAGCACCAGAAACAGTGAATTTGATCGCGTACTGGGTGGCGGAATAGTACCGGGCAGTGTGATCTTATTGGCGGGTACACCGGGTGCAGGCAAGTCAACACTGACCTTACAAACTCTCTGTGAACTGAGTCGTGATACTAAAGCAATTTATTTTAGCGGCGAGGAGTCGCTTTCTCAGATAGCCATGCGCTCTGTACGTCTTAAATTGCCGAGTGAACATCTGGATATTGCAGCAGAAACCGATGTGCTGGCTGTTTTGACGATGATTAGTGAGCTTAAGGTTAAATTAGTGGTTATTGATTCATTACAATCGATGTATCACCCTGATGCGCAGGGGACTCCGGGCGGTGTCACTCAGTTAAGGGAATGTGCCCATGCTTTAACCCAATATGCCAAACAAAATGGCGTGGCCATGATTGTCATTTGTCATACCACAAAAGACGGCGGTGTCGCGGGACCCAGAGTGGTTGAACATATTGCTGATGTAATGATGCATCTGCTGGTAATGGAAGGCTCCCGTTTTCGTGAATTACGTTCTCAGAAAAATCGTTTTGGTTCAATTAATGAGTTAGGTATTCTTGCCATGATGCCTGATAACGGCTATTTAAAAGCGGTCACGGATCCTTCTGCTATTTTCTTAAATCGCAGTCGTCAGCCTCATCCCGGATCGATGGTTGCTGCACTTTGGGAAGGTTCTCGTTCCATGCTGGTTGAGCTGCAGTCTCTGGTTGTGGAAGGCAGTCAGGGTAATCCAAGACGATTAGCTGTTGGGCTGGATCAAAACCGACTTAATATGCTGGTCGCCATTCTTATGCGGCATGGCAATATCGCCATCTTTGATCAGGAACTATATGTTAATCTGGTTGGCGGGCTGAAAATATCGGATCCCAGCACTGATTTACCATTAGTGCTATCAATGATTTCATCTTTTCAAAATCGTGTGATTCCACAAGATTGGCTGGCCTTTGGGGAAGTGGGTCTATCGGGGGAGATTAGAGCAGTACCCAGTGGTTTAGAACGGATAAAACAGGCAGCACAGCAGGGATTTTGTTATTGTATTTGTCCCAAGGCAAATGTGCCTAAAAGCCTGCCATCGGGTATCACCGTATACCCTGTTGATACGCTGGTAGAAGCTATCGATGCACTGGATTCTATTCGATAATCTTTAATCTGGTGTACACAATATTAAGGCTTAACTATACAGCGTTGCATTGGATGCGCTGTAGTGATGTACCCGCTATGAAGAAAGACCTTTAATAAGTTATCGTAGCTATTGCTGTTTATTGTGATATCAGCGTTCCAGGTATCCAGCTTTTTATAGGCATCAAGAGTTGTTATTAAAACATCGTTGTCAATATCCGGTAGAAAGTCATGGATAATCATTGCAATTTTATCTGCCGGCATCTCTGTAATATCAAGCATCGCCTGTTGATATGCGCTCATAAAAGCTTTTGCCATATCCGTTTCCAGCCAGCTGCGTGTTGTACATAAACTACTAAAAGCGATTGGACCAATTGCAGTGCCGACAGACGCGACCATTTGCCCCAGGCCATCATGCTCTAACTGCTGTGGTGCGGGTCCCTGTTGATGGACAAAAGAACCCTGACCTGCACGGAAAGCCTGATCCATTTGTTCGACATTACCGGCATCAATAATTTTGATTTTATCAAAGTCAGCACCGTTGATGTGCATAGCATAGCGTAGTGTTGCATAAGGCTGAAACAGGTGATCAACCAGTACTTCCTGTCCTTCCAGATCAGACCATTTAAAATTTTCATTGGTTTCACGGGCAGTCAGATAAAAACCATCACGGTGATTAATGGCTGCAAAATGAACAATATCCAACGTTTCTCCCTGCTCTAATGCTGCAAAGCTTACGGCGGGTGCTGACTGGGATAAGTGAGCTGTTCCTGCACGCAGGTTTTTATCAATTGGATTGTCTGGCGTGGCGATGCTATAGACAGGATTTAAGCCCAGTTTGGTGAGATAACCCCCTTTGATTGTCATTAACAGGGGAGCATAAAAAGCACTATGGCGCAATGCCATGATATTAATAACTGCCATATAAAAAACCTCGTTGCTTGATGGTGAAATTATACAGCATTGAGCCAAAAATAATTTGGCAACGATAATTTTAGTAATATAAATTTTCTAAATGATGGTGGTTAAATTTGTTGTCGCTTAGACGCTTTGTCTTTATCACAACGATGATTATTTAACTATTTCTAATCTAAACCTAATTTTTTTAAGCTATAGCGAAATTGTCGGTAAGTAACACCCAATAGTTCTGCGGCGGCTTTTCGATTACAGTGAGTGTCTTCCAGTGCTTGTTTTATTATCTGCTCATCTTTCAAAGGTGATAAAGCTGTTTTTAACAGGGAGGGAGTATCTTCAGTCATTTCTATTGATTTTTGAATCGGTTCCTGAAGTGATAAATCATGTGCCTGAATAATGGATTCATCACAGAGTGTAATTGCGCGTTCGAGTATATTCTCTAATTCCCGAACATTGCCCGGAAATGCATAGCCTTTGAGCAGGTCGGCAGCTTCTGTTGATAAATGGTAGTCATCTTCAAATGAGAGTTTATCTAAAAAGAAATTACATAGAATAATAATATCATCGGTACGTTTTCTTAGCGGAGGCATTCCTAATTCAATGACATTAATACGATAATAAAGATCCTCTCTGAAATCCCCGTCGGCAACCAGTTGTTTCAGGTTTTTATGCGTTGCACTGATAATACGCACATTTATTTTTTCTTCTTTTTGTGAGCCAACAGGACGAATGGCTTTTTCTTGTATTGCTCTGAGTAGCTTGACCTGCATTGATAAGGGTAAGTCAGCCACTTCATCGAGAAATAATGTGCCTCCGGAAGCGGCTTGAAATAAACCTTGTTTGTCTTTATTAGCGCCGGTAAAACTCCCTTTTTGATGACCAAAAAATTCACTTTCCATTAGCTCTGATGGAATGGCGCCACAGTTAACCGGAATAAAGGGCTGATCAGAACGTGAACTCATTTGATGGATTTGTTTGGCAGCTAATTCTTTGCCTGTTCCCGATTCACCGCTTATATAAACAGGCGCCTGACTTTTTGCCAGTTTGACAATCATTTTATTGGTTTCCTGCATTGCAGGGGAGTTGCCGAGTAATAACTTCTTTTCGATAATCAGTTTTTCTGTAGAGTCAGATTGAACGGCAGCAGTATTTTGCTCAAGTGTGTTTTGGGGGAGGTTTTTATCAGCCAGTTTGATTGCGGAATTGACCAGGTTCCTCAATTCCGCAAGTTCTAATGGTTTGGAAACAAAATCAAATGCGCCTGCTTTCAGTGCTTCAATGGCGGTATCCATATTTCCATGGGCGCTGATCATTGCCACCGGAATATGTTTTGACTGGGTTTGAATTTTTTTGACCAGTTCAATACCATTACCATCAGGTAGTCGCATATCGGTTAAACAAATTGATATATTGTGAACATTAAGAAATTGATAGGCGGTTTTTAGATCACCGGCAGATAACGTGTCGATATCCATACGGTTGAGTGTAAGTTCAAGTAACTCACAAATATCGGGTTCATCATCAACAATAAGGGCGAGATGTGTGGTCATATTAGTTTTTTCTTCTTGGATCAGCAAAACTCAGTTGAAAACAGGCACCTTCTTTAATATCAATGTATTCTAGCTTGGCAGAGTTGCATACGGCAAGTTCTCGAGCGATATATAATCCTAATCCGGTTCCTGTAGCCTCAGTGGTAAAAAAAGGCTCAAAAAGTTGTGCAAAATCTTCTTTGGGAATACGTTGGCCATAATTCATAACTTGCAGGTAAGGTGTTTTATTCATGGCATCCATACCGGCAGTAATGACCACCGGACGAAAATGATGGTTATGTTCAATGGTGTGCCTTAATGCATTTTGTAATAAATTATTAAAAATTTGCTGTAAATGTTGCGCATCAAACAGGATTTCCAAATCTTCAGATTCAAATTTCAGATAAAACCGTTCTTGTGGTAATTGTATGTATTCATTAAGAAATTCCTGGATCCATTGATATAGATTAATGCTTTCCTGCTCAGCTTTTTGACCTCGGCTTAAATTCAGTACCGTACCAATGATTTCATTGACTCTAATGGACTGTTTTTCGATAATCTCTGTTAAACGCTGATCGGTTTTTTCAAGCGCGGGCGATTCACTGAGTAATTCTCCCGCATGACGAATTGCGGCCAGAGGATTACGCAATTCATGCGCAATACTTGCTGTTAAACGACCCAGAGAAGCCAATTTTAACTGTTGTGCTTCTTGTGTGACTTCGGCATTGTCTTCAATAAAAACAACCGTGCCGCTATCAGGCCTGCTGCCCAGGGCTGCAAATTTAATCGTTAATTCAGTGCGGTCTTTTTCCAGCTTGATAATTTGACTCTTAATATCCGGGTTGGTTTTCCAGTTTTGGAAGAGGTTACCCAGTTCCAGTGAATACTCATAAAGATTGGCTTGTTTTTCTGACTCCGTATCAGTGAGTTTGAGTATGCTAATTGCCGTGTCATTCACCAGCTTAACATTACCCAGGTAATCAACCACGATAACAGCGGTCTGCATACGCTGCATAATGAACTGAGTTAATTGTTCCATATTAGCCAGATCGACTTCTCTCTGACTGGCAATTTCAACACTTTCTTCTGTTTTATTAACCAGATAGTTGGTTAATAATGCCGTGACAAAAAGTACACCGCCCAATAAACCCGTTTGTGCATAAGAAGGAGAAATATCGAGTGTCAGCTTCAAATAGCTTTGGTCGGCAAACAATGCCAGCGTAACCAGTGCCGCATAAAAAACAGAGGAACGGCCGAATGATAATATGCTGATGGCTGCGATTGGGATGAGTAATAAGAGCGCTACGCCACTTTTTACACCACCACTGGAATGTATGATGAGAATCAGGGCAGAGAAATCAAAAAGAATGTGTGCATGGGTCTGTAACCAGAGGGTTGGCCAACGCCAGCGAATGGTCATACCAATAAGAATGCTGCCCGTTGCATAAGCAAAACTGGTAATCTGGAATAATATTGGATGTGTCATGCCAAATGGGCTGATCTGAACATTGGAGAAAATAAGACTAACAAAAATACCGGAAATTAATAAACGGTATAAATTGAGTAAATGCAGAGGACGCCATGATTTCTGCTCCTGAGTAAACTTAGGATCGAATTCACTTAAAAAAAAGGACTGACCGGATTTTTTTTGAGCAATCAGCTTAGGTTCAGAATGATTAGATTTTGACATGATAAATAGTTACCGGGCGTTGCTTATTTGTGATCAAGGTATTTATCAAGGTGCTGGTAACTACAAAAAAATTTTCCCTGTTCATAGATGCCTTCATTCTCAGGGATATGCGTCTTACAATAGGCGCAAGCTTTAATATTTTCGACTTGTTTAGGTTGTTGTGATTGTTTACGTGCTTTTTTCTCAACTTCTTTAACTCTGGAAGACCAGGTATTATTCAGGAAACGATAGCCCATCCAGACAAGAAAAAGAATGCCTAATATTAGTAAAATTCGACCCACGAAATAGTCCTGTAATAATTAAATTATTGAGCCTTTGCAGGCTTGAAATGAGTGTTTAATTTTAAATGACTTTAACCATAAAAGAAGCTGAATAATAGCAGAAATAGAATTTTTTTGCCTGTTTTCTAAATTTTATACTGTATTTTTTTCTGCATGATTTAGCGATTGCTTTGTACGGTCTTATAAATAACCTGAAACTAAGTTAGAATACCCGCTCCAGAAAGAATTGAACACAATTATATAATCAAAATTGGTGACATAATCATGAATTTACATGAGTATCAGGCGAAACAGGTGTTTGCTGACTATGGCATTCCCGTTCCTGCTAATCGAACCATTCGTTCGGTTGATGAGATAGCGCAGGCAGTCAATGAATTAGGCGGTAACGAATGGATGGTTAAAGCACAGGTACATGCTGGCGGTCGAGGCAAGGCTGGAGGTGTAATCAAAGCAAACTCAATTGATGAGATAAAGGCATTTGCAGAAAAAATGCTTGGTACTAATCTGGTTACCTTTCAAACGGATGCTCAGGGCCAGCCGATTAACACCTTATTAATTGAAGTACCCAGTTCCATTGCGCGTGAACTTTATATGGGGGCATTGGTGGACAGAGCTTCAAGACGAGTCACTATTATGGCTTCTGAAGCCGGTGGTATGAATATTGAAGAAGTTGCTGCCAGCAGTCCGGAAAAAATTATTACTCTGCCGATTGACCCGATTAATGGTCTGATGCCTAATCAGGTACGTGAAGCGGGCTTTGCCATGAATATCCCTCCGGCACAGCAAAAAGGTCTGATGAAGGTGATGCAGGGTATCTATCAGATATTTATGGATAAAGATGCTTCTCAGGTTGAGATTAACCCGCTGGTGGTTACGGCTGATGATGTTGTCATGGCTCTGGATGCAAAAATCTCCTTAGATGATAATGCCCTGTATCGTCACAAAGATATGCAGGCGTTTCATGATGCTTCTCAGGAAGACGAAAAAGAGAACCATGCCAAAGAGTTTGAGCTTAATTATGTGCCTCTGGATGGTGATATCGGCTGTATGGTCAATGGTGCCGGTTTAGCGATGGCAACCATGGATATTATTAAAAATAACGGTGGTGACCCGGCCAACTTTCTGGATGTTGGCGGCGGTGTGACCAAAGAACGAGTGGCGGAAGCATTAAAATTAATCTTATCTGATACCAAGGTTAAAGCCATACTGATTAATATTTTTGGCGGTATTGTCCGTTGTGATCTGATTGCTGAAGGTATTATTGCGGCGGCTAAAGAAGTGGCATTGAATGTCCCCGTAGTGGTGCGACTAGAAGGGACTAATGTGGAATTAGGTCGTGAATTGTTAGAAAAGAGTGGTCTGGAAATTATCTCCAGAGGTGATTTCACTGAAGCTGCTGAAGAAGTAGTCAAGGCTGCCGCCTCACAAACAGGAGCCAATGTATAATGTCGATTTTAATTAATAAAGACACCAAAGTCATTTGTCAGGGATTTACCGGTCAGCAGGGGACATTTCACTCTGAACAGGCAATTGCCTATGGTACTAATATTGTTGGCGGTGTGACCCCAGGAAAAGGTGGTCAGACTCATCTGGACAGACCGGTATTTAATACAGTCAAAGATGCCGTACGTGATACGGGTGCCGAAGCGACCATGATATACGTCCCTGCGGCTTTTGCTGCTGATGCGATCATGGAAGCCTGTAATGCCGGTATTAAAATTATTGCCTGTATTACAGAGGGTATACCTGTTTTAGATATGCTTAAAGTGAAGGCCAGTCTGCCTGATGATGTTTATCTTATCGGTCCGAACTGCCCGGGTTTGATTACTCCGGGAGAATGTAAAATTGGTATCATGCCCGGTTCAATTCATCTTAAAGGCAAAATTGGTATTGTTTCCCGCTCAGGTACTTTGACTTATGAAGCAGTTCACCAGACGACCATAACCGGATTAGGACAAAGTACCTGTGTGGGTATCGGCGGTGATCCCATTCATGGCATGAATTTTATTAACTGTCTTGAGTTGTTTGAAAAAGACCCGCAGACTGAAGGTATTATTATGGTGGGTGAAATTGGTGGTACTGCTGAAGAGGAAGCGGCCCAATTTATCAAGGATCATGTCACTAAGCCAGTTGTTGCTTATATTGCGGGTGTAACCGCACCTAAAGGCAAACGTATGGGACATGCAGGAGCTATCATTGCCGGAGGTAAAGGTACTGCGGAAGAAAAGTTTAAAGCACTTGAAGCCGCAGGTGTGAGCATTACCCGTTCACCTGCAGAAATGGGTCAGACAATGCTTGCAATTATGAAATAAGAAGCGTATTGATTATTTTGTCGATAGCTGAAGGCTATCGACAAAATGCAGCTTAAGAATAGATGGTTGGAATGGCCTGACGTTTATGCTGGGTATTTGCATAAATCTTAATAATTTTCGCTTTTGTTTCATCATCAACGGCTTTACCTTCAAGAAAATCATCAAGTTTGTCATATTCGATCCCTAATGCCAGTTCATCTGCTTTTGACGGCGAATGGCACTCCAGATCGGCTGTAGGCGTTTTTTCAATCAATTGTTGTGGCGCACCTAATGTTTGTGCTACTTGTTTGACCTGGCGTTTGCTCAGACCAAATAATGGTGCCAGATCACAAGCGCTGTCACCAAATTTTGTAAAAAATCCAGTGACATTTTCTGCAGAGTGATCCGTTCCTAAAACCAGCCCGCTAACCAGCCCGGCAATTTCAAACTGGACAATCATACGGGTGCGCGCTTTAACATTACCTTTGGCAAAATCAATGGCATAGTGTGTTTGATTTAATAAGCCGTGCTTTTCCAGTGCACCGAGCACTTCATTATGAATGCCGTCAGTGCCGGGTTTAACATTAACGGCTAAACTATGATCAGGTTGGATAAATTGCAGTGATGTTTGAGCATCGTCCTCATCGGCCTGAATATCATGGGGCAGGCGTACCGCATAAAAAGCATAGTGATTTTCCTGTTGCTCCTGATTCAGTTCAGCAACGGCCAGTTGTGCCAGACGTCCGCAGGTTGTTGAATCAATTCCGCCGCTGATGCCTAACACCAGGTTTTTAAGACCAGACGCGATAAGTTGTTTTTTAATAAACTCAATGCGTCTTTGAATCTCAAATTCAGGATTAATTTCAGGTAAAACTTTCATTTCTTTAATGATGGTCTGTGCATCCAAGAGACTATTCTCCAAAATCAAATGGTTTAGAAACTACAAATTTTATCATTGACTGTTCATTGTATGCCACATAAAACTTGTTCAGCATATACGACTTAGGAATTTATTTCCTAAAGTTCTAAATTGATGTACTATACTTCAATTATAAAAAAATAGCCTTTTGCATTGAAACAGGGAAAAAATACACATGAAAAAAATTGAAGCGATTATTAAACCCTTTAAACTGGATGACGTCCGTGAAGCCTTGTCAGACATCGGAGTAACCGGTATGACCTCTACTGAAGTAAAAGGCTTTGGTCGTCAAAAAGGACATACTGAGCTCTATCGTGGTGCAGAATATGTCATTGATTTTCTGCCGAAGGTTAAACTGGAGATCGTTATTCAGGAAGAATTAGTAGAACGTTGTATTGAAGTTATTTCCGATGCGGCCAGAACAGGCAAAATAGGTGATGGCAAGATATTTGTTTCATCGATAGAAAAAATTGTACGCATTCGTACTGGCGAGCAAGATCTAGAAGCAATCTAAATTTTTGTTCAGCAAGGTTCAGACAGCGCAATCTCTGAACCTTAAGCTGTATTCCTTATTCCTCAGGTTTGATCCAGTCCGGTAATCCCGGTATTACACTTTCCTCTTCAAAAAATACGTCCTTGTGAAATTTATGTTTATTGACGTCATAAACTCTCTGGGCATCCTGTGCTAAACGAGGCTGGTCAAGCTTTGTGTAGGCGTCAATCATAATAAGCAGTGCATCACTCACAGCCGGGGTTTGCTGATAGTGTTCAACCACATAAGATGCCCGGTCAACTGCAGCAATATAGGCCTCTCTTTTCATATAATAGCGTGCGACATGTAACTCATGTTTAGACACTTTATTACGCAGATAACGCATACGGATAACCGCATCTTTAGCATATTTACTATTTGGAAATTTTTCGACTAATTCATTGAAATAGTTAAAAGACTCCAAAGAAGAATTGGGATCACGTTTGGATTCATCCTGAGGAAATATAAATTCAAAAACACTTTTGCGTGCAGGGAAGCTGATTAAGCCACGCAAATAATAGGCATAATCGACATTACCATGTCGAGGATGGAGTTTAATAAAACGATCTGCCGCTGCAATAGCTGATTCAGGTTCTTCAAATTTGTAGTAAGCATAAGCTGTTTCCAGCTGCGCCTGTTGAGCATAAGCACCATGCGGGTAACGTGCTTCTAATTTTTCATATAACTCAATGGCGCTTTCATACTCACCTTCGGCCAGGTTTGCTTTGGCTTCAGCGTATAGTTTACTTGCAGACCAGCTTAAGGTCTTGTCAATTTCTTCCGGCAACCAGGACTCAATTATTGAACAACCACTGCTGAAAACACTGATAATCACAAGCAATAAAATAAGACGAAACTGACTTAAAAGAGCTGTAGGCATAATGCGTTGCAATCCCCGATAATTTAATATTATAAAACCACTTAGTATACTGCCTTTATAGACAAATATCACCTGGAAATAGGTTATACTTGTGCTTATGAATACCGAAGAAACTACTCAACAGAATAAGCAGTCTGAAAAGCGACAATTTACCATTTCAATGGATGCTTATGGCCAGCGCCTGGATCAGACCGTAGCGGGTTTATTGCCGGAATATTCCCGCTCACGATTACAACAATGGATAAAACAGGGGAAAATCTTACTTAATGGTGAAATCAGTAAGCCTAAAACCAAAGTCTCTGGTGGCGAAATGTTACTGGTCACCATTGAAGAAGAGCAGCAGGGAGAATGGCTGGCTGAAAAGATCCCTCTGGATATTATTTTTGAAGATGACAGTATTCTGGTCATTAATAAACCCATTGGCCTTGTTGTTCATCCGGCAGCAGGGAACTACACAGGCACCTTGCTCAATGCTTTGCTTTATCATTGTCCAGAACTGATCAACGTGCCCCGGGCAGGTATTGTGCATCGTCTTGATAAGGATACCTCCGGTTTATTAGTGGTTGCCAAGACGCTCACAGCTCAAACCCATCTGGTCAAGCAATTACAAAACAGGGCTTTTGATAGAGAATATGAAGCCATTGTTATGGGTGAAATGATTAGTGGTGGTACCGTTGATGAGCCGATAGGCCGACATCCTGTACATCGGGTCAAAATGGCGGTGATGAAAAATCCCAACAATGGTAAGGAAGCCATCACTCATTATTGGATTAAAGAACGTTATCGCGGTTATACCCGATTACAGGTTAAGCTGGAAACCGGGCGAACGCACCAAATTCGGGTTCACATGGCCCATATTAATTTTCCTCTGGTGGGCGATCAGGTGTATGCCGGTCGTTTGAGACTGCCCCCCGATTGCAATGGTTCTTTAAAACAGTTTTTAAATAATTTTAAACGCCAGGCACTGCATGCGCGTAAATTAGGGCTGGAACACCCTGAAACAAAACAATGGCAGGAATGGGAAGTGGCCGTGCCTGACGATCTGAATGAGCTAAAGCGATTACTGAGAAGTTATACAGATGAACTCTCTTGAATAGTCAAATCGTTATGAATCATGACATTATTATTCCCAGCTGGAATGCACCCAAAAATGTTAAATCATTATTGACTACTCGGCAAGGTGGTTTCAGTCAAACCCCCTTTAGTAGTTTTAATTTAGCCGAGCATGTTAATGACCTTCCTGAAAATGTAAAAAAAAACCGTCAGCAGTTATTGACGTGGCTACCGGCAGAGCCCGTGTGGCTGAATCAGATCCATAGTGATAAAGTGGTTAATGCCAGCCGGTCAATAATGGGAATTGATGCCGACGGGAGTTATACCACTGAGACTGATTGCGTGTCTGTTGTTATGACCGCCGATTGTCTACCGGTATTAATTTGTAATCAACAGGGTACCGTTGTGGCGGCAGTGCATGCCGGCTGGCGAGGATTACTCAATGGCATTTTAGAGGAGGCTGTTGAAAAGCTACTCAGTGCCGTTCAGTGTCAGCCAGAAGACCTGCTTGTTTGGCTGGGACCTGCTATTGGCCCTGAAAAATTTGAAGTTGGTGAAGAGGTGAGACAGGTTTTTTTTAAAAAATCATCCGCTTACCACTTACAGGATAAGAAAAGTATTGAGCAATGTTTTATACCCGTGAGCAATAAGAAAAATAAATATCTGGCAAATATCTATCAGTTGGCTAAAGTAAGATTATCACGTCAAGGTGTTGAAAATATCTCGGGTGGGAATTACTGTACATATACAGAGAAAGATAAATTCTTTTCCTATCGAAGAGATGGCATAACTGGACGTATGGCTAGCCTGATATGGTTAGAAAAAACGTAACTATTCAGCATAAATTTAAAAAAAATTGAAAAAAAAAGCTTGACAGAAAAGTTATGTAATTTATTAAAACCGACATGTCTAT
>JAHXHI010000150.1 GCA_025656775.1 gamma proteobacterium symbiont of Bathyaustriella thionipta | reverse complement strand
CCTTGTAAAAATACCTTGGGGGTTTGGGGGCAAAGCCCCCATAAAGATAAATTCAAGAAAATGCGACAGGTTGGTTGACATCTAGCGATAAGAAGAGTTAAATCATTTAATGATGATTCTATATTTTCAGTAGATAACACACTTTTTGAATTTAAATAATCAAGAGAAACTATTGTTATGAATAAGATTAAATCGTCTGCTATTGCTTGTAGGAGTACAGTTGCAACCTTACTTTTTTCCCAATTTTTACTGCTACAAGCCGCTCGTGCCGAATTGTTATATCCAGTTGAAGTTAATTCCAGACCGACCCAGGTAAAAATATCAAAAATTAATCTTAAAACATTAAATGAAATGATTGTTCTCACAGGAAACATCAACCGTCGTGCTTATAATTCTCATGTTCTACCAGGTCATATAGACATACTGGTTATGAATGCTAATAACCAGATCTTAAAACAGGAAATGATTAATATTTCTAGTTTAAACCTCCGACGCTATCGATATGATCGTCAATTTAAAATTACCTTTGCTAATGAGCTTCCCGAAGGTAGTTGCTTTAAAGTGAATTGGCATCAAAGCCAGTCTGGTCATTTAAGTCGCTTAAACAGTTCTTCATAAGCAAAATTCATTGCTGTAAATCTTAACTTTAATTCCCAGTAATAGGGCAAATCATTAGTGGGTGATTTCATTTTTTTTAGGAATATTATGCATATTCAATTATATCAATCCTCTTTTTCAAGCATATTGAAACTGCTTGTAATGAGCGCATCTCTTATATTGACATCACAATGGGTCATAGCCAAAGAACCTGCAAAAACGGCTATTGGAAGCACACAAAATTCAAAGGCTCAAACAGTCAATAATCATCAATGGGCACAATGGATTTTGTCTCAGGTACAAACTTTACCTTCAGTACAGGCAATGTACAAAGGCTCTCTGGTTGCCAGTGAGCAACGAAATGCCACACAACAGCCATTGTTCAACCCAGAATTAGGAGGCTTTTATACCGACAAGGATGATGAAGAATACGGTGTTACTTTATCTCAAACCATTGACTGGTTTGATAAGCGCTCTGCTAATGCTCAATTAGGTCAGGTAGACTATGAATTGGTTGTTTTAAACAATGTGATACAGACAGAAAATAAATTATCTGATGCTCTGTTTGCTTTTATTGAATTTTCAATGGCTCAACAGTTATTAACTATTGCCAACAGTCAGGAAAAATTACTTACTCAATTGTCAAACGATTTGAAAGTACGTGAAGACGCAGGTGATGTGGGGCATATTGATGCAGAAATGGCGTATCTATCATTATCACAAAATCTACAACAAATCAGCCTCACTGAACTTCGTTATCGTAAAGCATCGGCAAATCTGAAGAAAACCGTCAATAGTTATTCTATTCCTGCTCATCCAAATACCACCGTTTGGTTTAATTCTTTAAATAAGAACGAAATTTCAAAATATCTTGAAAAAGGATTGTCGATTGAATATGCCAAAAAGCAGTTAGAGCAGTCGGTTTCTCAATCAAAAATAGCCCATCTTAATAAAAAAATTAACCCGACTATAGGATTTGGTGCAGGCCGTGATGGTGATGAGAATACCCTGTTATTTGAGATATCCGTCCCCTTAAATGTCAGGAATAATTATTCATCTGAATACAGAGCTTCATTGGAGAAAGTCAATCAGACTGAGTTCGAGTTAAAGGAACAACAGCGTCTAGTGGAGAATGAAATACAACTTTCCCTGAGTAATTATGAACAACTAAAAACTCGGGTTTTAAGTTGGAATAAATTAACGGGAAGTCGTCTTAAAGAGAGTCAAAAATTACTCGATAGGCAATGGCGTAGTGGTGATATTACAACCTCTGAATATCTCTTTTCCCTGAGGCAAAGAACAGATACTTTGATCGCTAATATTGAATTAACGGGTGAAATGCAAAAAGCCTGGGTTGAATGGTTGTTATCGACCAGCCAGATTCAATCATGGCTAAAAACATTTTAATGAATAGTGATCAAATTAAGCAAAATTACAGGTTGGCAAAAAAATATATTGGGTACACACATGTTAAATAAACTAAAAAATAAACAATTCATTTCTCCGAAAAAAGCACTTTGTTTAAGTGTTTTAGTCGCTTTATCTTTTTCTTCACCTGCATTTTCAGAAACACATACTCATGATGTACCTATGAAACAGGTAGAGCATAAAGATCACGATGATCACAAGGATGATGAAAACCACGATGATCACAAGGATGATGAAGACCACGACGCTCACAAGGATGATAAAGATCATGACGATCACGAGGATGATAAAGAGCATGATGATCACAAAACCACATCAGAAAATGATGAACATGGACATGATCATGGTGATGAAGAACATGAAGAAAGTGCCCTGGTAAAAATATCATTAGCACAACAAAAGATGGCAGGTATCAGGGTTGAAAAAATTGCTGCACAAAAACAGGTTAAACAGACGTTGTCAGTGCCTGGTGAAGTGGTCAATGATCTCTATAATACGACGTTGTTAACCACGCAGGTTGATTCAAAAGTCATCAGCCGACAAGTCGTTCTTGGACAACATGTCAATAAAGGTGATTTAATTGCTACCCTTTACAGCCTTGATATTGCTACCGCACAGAATCAACTAAAAGTATCGGTGTCTGAATGGCGTAGGGTGAAGAAGTTAGGTAAAAAAACAGTTGGTGAAAAACGATTTATTTCTGCTAAAGCAGATTATGAGAAAAATAAATCGACATTATTGGCTTATGGATTTAATGACGAATTAATACAACAATTTTTAACTGGAAACAGCACCTATAAATCTGGACAGTACCCTGTGCTGGCACCTCATAATGGTGTCATTCTGGAGGATAACTTTCAATCAGGTCAATTTCTGGCTATGGGTTCGACCATCGCATTATTAGTGAATGAAGATCATGTTTGGATTGAAGCATTACTGGCCCCTGAAATTGGTCAACGGATCCCTGTTAATACAAAAGCTAAAGTGATCATCGATAATAAAACATTCACCGCAAAAGTCATTCATGACAGTCATGCCATTGATGAAGTGACCCGAACACGAAAAATTCGATTACTGATAGAGAATAAAGATCATTTACTTCATGCAGGCTTGTTTGCCACTGTTTCTCTTGAGTTGCCTGTTTCAGGAAAAGTCATTTTACTCCCTGAAACCGCATTAATGCGTTCCGCAGATGGCGACTGGACGGTTTTTATTGAACAGGAAACAGGTGTCTTTAAACAGGAAGAAGTTGAACTGAGAAATACTATTAATGGTTTACATCAAATTAAGGGACTTAAAGCAGGTCAACGAGTAGCGACTGAGGGGGCTTTTTTTCTGGCATCGGAAATGGCAAAGGGTGGATTTGATCCACATAACCATTAGAAGCCATTGGCTGTTAAAAGCCGTTAGCTACTGCTGTTACTTTCCAAGAGCCGTCGGCCAATGAATTTTTTGCCTCTGTTTCTTTGCAAACATATTTTCCTGCAAAGAAACAGTGGTGACAAATTCATGTTAGATAAGAGAGATGGAGTTTAGTTATGTTTAATCGTTTAATCCACTGGTCAGTCTGTAATCGACTGTTGATCCTTATTGCTTTGTTCGTTATTGGTTTTTCCAGCTATATTGCAATTCCTAATTTAAATCTGGATGCTTTTCCAGATGTCACCAATGTTCAGGTGGCAGTCAATACAGAAGCACCAGGACTTGCTTCAGAAGAAGTAGAGCAATTAATTACCTTTCCTATTGAATCTGTTATGTATGCCTTACCAGATGTTGAGGAAGTACGTTCTATTTCAAAAACAGGATTGTCTGGGATCACTATCGTCTTTAAAGAAGGCACTGATATTTATTTTGCCCGACAATTAGTTTTTGAGCGTTTGCAACAAGCCAAAGAATTAATACCTGAGGGGGTTGGTACACCTGAGATAGGCCCAAACACATCAGGTTTGGGACAGGTGTATCAGTATTTATTAGTTGCACAGCCTGATTCTGGTTATGATGCTATGGCATTGAGAAGTTTAAATGACTGGGTCGTCAAACTGCTTTTAATGCCTGTTGATGGTGTCACTGATGTTCTATCATTTGGTGGTGAAGTCAAACAATATCAGGTGAATATCGAACCGTCTAAATTGCTTTCCTATCACCTTTCTATCAATGATGTCATTGAAAAAATCCAGAATAGTAATAGGAATTCTGGTGGCTGGTATATGAATCGAGGTCAGGAGCAACTGGTGATCCGTGGTGTGGGTTGGCTGGGCAGTGGTAAAAAAGGCTTAAAAGACATCTCGAATATTCCAGTTATAGAGCAAGATGGTGTCGTTGTGCGTGTTGGTGATTTGGCTAAAGTAGAATTTGGACAAGAGATCCGACAAGGTGCTGTCACAATGACTCGACGAACCAGTGATAATGACATGGAAACACTGGGTGAAGTAGTCTCTGGAATTGTCTTAAAGCGTATGGGCTCTAATACCAAAGCTACCATCGACGGTATCAATGAGCGAGTTGAACTGATTCAACAAGCTTTACCTGAAGGGGTCAAGTTTGATGGCTTTTATGACCAGTCCGATCTGATTACCAAGGCCGTTAAGACGGTTGTTGATGCGTTATTGATGGCATTTATATTTATCATCATTATCCTGGCATTGTTTCTGGTTAATCTACGAGCTACATTTTTGGTTTTGATCTCCATCCCCCTTTCAATTGGACTGGCCTTAATGGTGATGTCATGGTTTGGGCTTTCAGCCAATCTAATGTCTCTGGGCGGTCTAGCCGTGGCTATTGGTATGTTGGTTGATGGTTCTGTGGTTATGGTTGAAAATATTTTCAAACACCTGAGTCATCCTGATCGGCGGCATGATGAGGATGTTACCGATCATATCGCATTAAATGACTCTGATCCTTACGATGTTCAGCATGACAACCATGGCATCGGTCTTAGAATTCAGGAAGCGGGAAAAGAAGTTGCCCGACCTGTTTTTTTTGCAGCTATGATCATACTGGTGGTTTTTTCCCCCATTTTCACATTTGAAGGTGTTGAAGCTAAGTTATTTCAACCCATGGCTATCAGTATTATGTTGGCCATTTTGGCTGCAGTTATTGTAGCCTTATTGGTTGTACCTGCACTGGCCACTTATCTGTTCAGACATGGAGTGAGACAACGACAAAGCCCATTGTTAATGCCGCTGGAATATCTTTATAAAAAATCACTCAAAGCTGCATTAAAAAGACCTTCTTTGATTGTCATCCTATCCGTTGTGCTCTTCGCATTTGCCGCTTCGACTGTGCCTGACATTGGTACTGAGTTTGTACCAGAGCTGGAAGAAGGAACCATTAACTTGAGAACCACTCTGGCACCATCAGCCAGTTTGGAAACCTCTATTTCTGTTGCTAAAAAACTGGAACAGCAATTAATGACCTTTCCTGAAGTGACTTATGCTTTGAGTCGAATTGGTCGTGCAGAAATTGGCGGTGATCCAGAGCCAGTCAATAATATTGAAATTTATATCGGCTTAAAACCCATTGAAGAGTGGACATCGGCCAGTGATCGAATTGGATTACAGGAACTGATGGAACATAAATTGGAAATTCATCCTGGCTTGTTATTCAACTTTTCACAACCCATTGCGACAAGAGTCGATGAACTCCTGTCAGGCGTAAAAGCCCAACTAGCAATCAAATTATTTGGTAAAGAGTTGTCTGTGCTTGCTGAACAAGGCAAGGCCATTGAAGAACAGGTAAAACAGATCCCTGGAGCTGTAGATGTGGCCATGGAACAAATTGCTGGAGAAGCCCAATTAGTGATACGTCCCGATCGAGATGCACTCTCACGATTTGGAATTTCCATCTCAGAAGTCATGTCACTGGTTGAAGAAGGGGTTGGCGGTATTAGCGCTGGACAGGTTATTCAAGGTAATGAGCGCTATGATATCTATGTTCGTTTACAGGAACAATATCGTAATTCTTCTGAGGCTATAAAGAATTTAAGAATACAAGCTGCCAATGGTGCATGGGTAAGAGTTTCTGATGTGGCACGAGTTCAGATTGAATCAGGCCCTCCTCAGATCCGCCGTGATGATGTACAGCGTCGGGTAGTGATTCAGTCCAATGTTCAAGGTCGTGATATGGGCAGTGTCGTTAATGATATTAAAAAGGCGATTGCTGATAATGTTGATTTACCCGTTGGTTACAGTGTTGATATTGGCGGCCAATATGAGAATCAGCAACGCGCACAAAATCGCTTAATGCTTGTGGTGCCAATATCGATTGCCTTAATTGCTTTACTACTTTATTTTGCATTTAATTCCGTGGGGCAAGCGTTATTAATTATGGTTAATGTTCCATTGGCCTTGATTGGTGGTATCTTTGCTCTGTATTTAACGGGTCAGTATTTATCGGTTCCCAGTTCAGTTGGATTTATTACTCTCTTTGGCGTTGCCGTACTCAATGGTGTGGTGATGGTTGAGAGTATTAATCAACGAATTGAAGATGGATATGCTATGCAGGATGCCGTATTTGATGGAGCAGTTTCCAGATTGCGACCCGTACTGATGACTGCACTAACTTCTGCATTAGGTCTGATCCCTGTGCTCATGTCAAAAGGTGTTGGTGCTGAGATTCAAAAACCGTTGGCCAGTGTGATTGAAGGTGGATTGATCAGTGCAACATTTTTAACCTTATTTGTTGTACCCTGTCTGTTTCTTTTCTTTTCTAAAGCAAAATTTGCCAAAGAAGATGATTGATACAATGCCCCATAACCATGACCATCAACATAAAAACTATAATAAAGCCTTTGCTATTGGTGTTTTTCTAAATGTTGTTTTTGTGGTTATTGAAGCTTTTTATGGTTTTGTATCGGGTTCACTCGCACTATTGGCGGATGCTGGCCATAATTTAAGTGATGTATTAGGTTTATTGCTGGCATGGGGTGCCAGTTATCTGGCCTCAAAATCAGCAACCGAAAAAAGAACCTATGGCTATCGTAAAATAACGGTCATTGCCTCTGTGGCCAGTGCCATTTTGTTATTAGTGGCTTTAGGCGGTATTGTCTGGGAAGCCATTGGTCGTCTGAATTCACCACAGCCCATTGCCAGTGTAACAGTGATTGTGGTTGCTTTAATTGGTGTTGTTATTAATACAATCACGGCATTATTGTTTGTTTCAGATCAACATCATGATCTGAATATTAGGGGGGCGTATCTACATATGGCTGCCGATGCAGGGATTTCTCTCGGTGTTGCGGTTGCAGGTTTAATCATTTGGCAAACCAACTGGGTAATAATCGATCCACTCATTAGTATTTTTATTGTCATTATTATATTAGTAGGGACATGGGGGCTGCTTCGAGATTCTTTTAATTTGTCGATTGATGCTGTTCCTAAGAACATTGATATGCCTGGCATCAAACACTACCTGTCTGAACTTGAAGAGGTACACTCCATCCATGACCTTCATGTCTGGGCAATCAGCACGACGGTAACTGCATTATCGGTTCATCTTGTTGTAACAACAGAACGAATAAATAATGAGTTTTTAGATTGTATACAAACTCATCTTAAACAAAAATATCATATTGAACACACAACGATCCAGCTTGAACTGGAGAGTGAAACACCGCTTAATCATGATCCTTCGTGTCATTAAAGTTAAGCGGCTGCGCTCTATATTAATTATTGTGATTCTGTAGAATTGACCTTATTAATTAGGCCAACGGCTGACCAATTCCTGCAGTACGTAACACCTCTTCATTCACACCCTGATGTGCACAACAGTCTGCAAGATTTCCATTGATAACTACAGCTGGAATAGACTTGATACCCAACTCTTTGGCACGTTTAGCAACTTGTGTATCATTCATATTGATTACGCTGATTTCACAGGAAGGGCAAGCTGTATCATTGACCAGGTCGATCGTGTCCTGACATAGTGGACAGTCAGCACTAAAGATTTCTATTTGTCGTTTATCATTCATAATGATCTCCTAAATAATTATTGTTGGATAACAGGTTTATGTGCCAAATTTTCACATGCTGTGCATGATGCATTGGATGCGTGTGACGTTGGCCATGTATTCCATAGTGAAGCGACCACAAGTAGGAAAAGTCCCAGGTACATGGTGATATCATTGTCATAATAAAATTTACCTGTTAATACTATTCCTGTTGCCACTAATCCTATGAGTAATGGTTTGTAACCATGTCTTTGTTTTGCACGATAAGCAAGCGAAACAATAGCGATAAGCAAAAAAACTACCGTGAGAGGTATCAGGTAAGGGGTATAGTCAACAAAGCTTATACCTAGAGTACTCAACAACCCCGCATAAGCAGGCCAACAAGCAGGGCAAACAAGCTTTGGTAATAAAGCCACGCCAACAGTTGGTAATATGGCGCTATTTAATGATATGCGAGATGTGTTTTTCTTGCTTTGGACTGGTTGCTGTTGGGATTTTAATGCTTGCATAATATCCTCAGCAGCAGGTACACCTTTGTTTGTCTCTTCATCATGTGAATACACGCGACAACAGTAATCATTGCCCGCTGTCATATTACCACTGACATCCTGACCGTTTACCAGAATAGTTGGCGAACCATAACCGTGTATGTGTTTCGGTGCGTCAGGTGAACTCACTTCCCATTCTTTCCACTGAGGCGTGATGCCAACCTCGCAAAACGCTCTTAATAATTGAGAGCGTGCTGCTTCAATATTAGGACATGTTTTTTCATAAATTAATTCAATCTGCACGTTAATTATTCCTCCTACAGTTCAAGCTCTTCCAGGATAGGGCATTGACGAATTTCATTACTGCCCGTGCATTTCATGACCATTCGAGCTAATGCCTCACGTATCCGTGTAAGATCGCGAATTTTCTGATCGACTTCCTCAATTTTTTCAGTGGTACGTAGCTTGATATCGGTGCAGGACGTACCAGGTTCCTGCCGCAAGGAAAGAAGTTCTCCAATGTTCTTCAGTGTAAAGCCCACATCCTTAGCGTGCTGAATAAAACGTACACGCTTTACTGTGTTCTGTGGATATTGTCTGTAACCATTTTCAGTGCGTTGTGGGGTATCAATCAGACCTTGCTTCTCATAGAATCGAATCGTTTCTACTGTGATGCCTGTTTCTTTCGCAACTTGTCCGATATTTAACATTATTATTTCCGTTTCATTAGCTGGTTTTAATTATAAACCCTAAACTATACTTCAGAGTCAAGGGAAAATTGAAAATAATGTAAAAAATTCGTTATTGAATTTTCAAAATACGACGAGCACCATTTAATACAATGATACTGATAAGAATACCAATAATAAGATCGGGGTATGGTGAACCTGTCACTGCAACAAGAAATCCTGCTAATATAATCCCTAGATTAGCAATAACGTCATTAGCAGAAAATATCCAGCTTGCTTTCATATGAGCACCACTGTCTTTACTCTTAAAAATTAAACTTAAGCAAATAACGTTGGCGATTAATGCAATAAATCCAAATACTATCATCAATGTTGAAACAGGATCGCTGCCATAAATAAATCGACGTAACACTTCTGTTAAAACACCAAGTGCTAAAATCAATTGTAACCAACCAGAAATGTGAGCTGCACGATGTTTTAACTGGATACTTCGACCAACTGCATAGAGGGCAAGGCCATAAACGGCTGCATCTGCAAACATATCCAGTGAGTCCGCTATCAGACCAGCAGACTGGGCGTAGCAACCAACAAATAACTCAGTAAAGAACATCGTACCATTGATAAGTAATAGCCATTTTAAAATACGGGATTCTTTTGCATCTGATGATGTACTGTCTGCTATAGATTGTTCATATTCAGAAGCATTCATTTCATATGTTTTTATTAATACCGCTCCATATTCTAAAGATTCTAATTTTTGTTGTATTTCACCCGTAATTTCTTGATGGAAAACACGAACCTGACGATTTGGAATATTAATATCTAAAGCAACATGGGGCGTTATATCATCCAAAACCATTCGTATCATTTGTTCTTCGGATGGACAATCCATTTTAGGTACATTAAATTCGCTGATATAACCTGATGTTATTTCAGCTGTATCAATTGAAGAATGTGATACGGTGTTTCCTGATGTTCCAGAACAACAACCACTGCAATTTCCTGACATAAAAATTCCTTGTATGCAACATAAGCCATAGTTTAAACTCTATAGTTACTATAGAGTCAACTATTTAAAGGGAATTCTATGAAAATTGGAGAATTGGCAAAGCTAACTGGGTGTTCCATTCAGTCTATTCGTTATTATGAAAAAGAAGGACTACTGAATTCTATTCTACGAAGTGAAGGAAATTTCAGGCTTTACAATGATGAATCAGTTCGGCAATTAATTTTTATCAAGCGATGTCGCAGTCTTGATATCTCATTATCAGAAATTAATCATCTGAGTAGTTTAAAATCGATACCTGAACAAAATTGTAATGATGTTAATAAACTCTTTGATAAGCATCTTCAACAAGTTGATTTAAAAATTGAAGAGCTAGAAAAATTGAAAAATCAATTGTTAGATCTGCGGCACAAATGTTCGGATAAGCACATTGTTGAAGATTGCGGTATTATTCAAGAACTAATGCAGTAAAGCGTGGGAATTTGTTTTAATGTCCGTAACAAGTTAGTAATCAGCCATGCTATCTACTATTTTTTAACATTATCTAAAAAAGCTGACTATTACTCCTGTAATAGCTAGTTTCATTATTTTAATATGACTGCTATTGTTCGACAGAGATAAATGAATACAAAATACGAATTGTCTCTTATATGCTGAGAAGAGGCCGAACTAACTCCTAAAAAGAAAATACAAATGAGTGTTGCTCTAAAATTCTGTCCAAACGTCGAAATGTACATACAGCTGTCATATTTCTTGCTCCAGAATGGTCTAAAAATTAACTCTTCACTAGGCATTGCAGACATTTGAGTTTTAATCGATTTAGCTCTGTATACAAAGATTTATCAAAAGCAGAAAACAGTTATATTTGATCAGTACTATTAGTCGAAAACCAGGCTTGTGCATTTTCCCAAAGAATCTTTTTTGCCACTTCTTCGGGCAGATAAGATAGCCATTGTCGATGAAAATTTATAAAGCGCTGTAACTCCATCCAGCCACTATCAGATTCATCCCAACTAGTTGCTTTGTCCACTGGCCATACAGGGTCAGAATCTACCATAAAACGATCAGCATAACGAAGAATCAATTCTTTCCAATCAGGTAACAGCTGTCCTTTTTTATCAGTGATTGGATTATTAATATAGCGCCAGGGATCTCGTGCAGCCAAATCCATAACCACGTTAGGACAGGCCTGCAAAATTTGCTCTACCTGAGAGGGATTAATCACTGCACCGGCATGGGCCAATATAAAGCGACTGTTCGGATTTTCCTGACACATCGATAAGGTGGGTTTGATGGAGGAATATTCACTATGCACCATTAATGGTACTTCGTATTCACGAGCTAGTGTCAATAAGGCAACAAACACTTTGCTTTGTTGCCAGTGCACTGCCATGCCACCAATTAAATGCAGCTCACCAATACCATGATAGAGTCCACTACTCAGTCCTTTGCGCACTTCTTCAATCAATTCTGTTAGTCACCTTTATATTATGGTTCAAAAATCTTTAGTTGTCATTTGACAACTAATTTGCTAGTCTACAATTATGCCTAGAAAAAAACATCCGAATAAACATATAGAAGAAGCACTTCAATATGCTGAGTCGAAAGGCTGGAGAATTAAAAGTCAGCTGGTCAGGCACACAGTTGGGGAAAAATGTATTGTCCTGAGAATTCTTCTTTATGTAGGAATAGTCTTTTTTGCATTAAAAGCATCTGGTCTACCCCCAGAAACCCACAACAACATGCCAGAGATATTCAACGTGCCATTGATGGTTGTGTAATGATTGAGGAAAACAATGATGAATAACTATCAATTTCAGTTAGTATTTTTATTACATCCTAATGAAGATGCGGAGCAATATCTTGATGCTTTATTTGAAGCAGGTTGTGATGATGGGTTAATGGGTATAGGAAAATCAGGCTATCTGGCTGTTGATTTTACAAGGGAGTCAGTCTCTGCTTATGAAGCGATAAAAACAGCAATTGAAAGTATTACTATGGCTATTCCTCATGCAAAACTGATAAAAGCAGGCCCCTATATTGCTAATTTATCAGAAATGGCAAATCTGTTTGGCTGCACAAAGCAAAACCTCAGTAAATATGCTCGGGGTGAATCCCCTAAAAAAGAATCTTTTCCTTGTCCTATTATTTCAGGAAAAGTTGATTATTGGTACGTTCTTGATATTGCCTTATGGTTTTATAAACAAGACAAGATGAATATTAAAAAACAAGATATTGAGGCTTTAAAAGCAATTCATGACTTAAATTTCGCGCTAGAAGAAACCAGAAATCAGTATGATCATGACAATGATTTTTTAAATTTGGTGAAAGATATTGCTGCTTAGTTCAAAGATACTTTTGACCTTTTGCAGTAGTTGAAAAGTATATCTGTACTGTGTTTGCGTATTCTGGACGATCGTGAACACCGATTCTGGCCCATCATGAACACTTATTCTCTGATCCATCGTGAACACCTATTCTGATTT
>JAHXHI010000157.1 GCA_025656775.1 gamma proteobacterium symbiont of Bathyaustriella thionipta | reverse complement strand
ATAGACATGTCGGTTTTAATAAATTACATAACTTTTCTGTCAAGCTTTTTTTTTCAATTTTTTTTAAATTTATGCTGAATAGTTACTTTCATTTCAGCATTGTTCTGTATGCTGTATTCATACCCTGCATGGAGGAAATAATGAATACAAAGACCTTAACAATGCAACTACTGAAAAATATTCATTGGCTTCTGGTCTCTTTTTTTGCAATAGCCTGGTTATCGGGTGACGACTGGCTGAGCTTACATGTTTTTTCAGGATATGGGATTTTATTAATTAGTGCTGTTTTTTTGCTCAAGCAATTATTTACGCGTCAGATTTTTGGATTATCTAAGCCTGCTTTTAATATTAACTGGTTAAAATCCAATTTAGTGCTAATCATCCTGCCTGCTCTGATACTGGCAAGCATCACTGGTATTTTAGCCGACAGTTCAGGAAATGATTTTTTTGAAGAGTTTCACGAAATATCAGCCAACTTCAGCCTGCTCATAATTGCTGCCCATATTGCTTTGAAAGTACTGAAAAAACTAAAAAGATATTTCTTAATCCTTGAAGAAGGTTAAAATACTATGATGAAAAAATTACTATTACTCGCTTTATTGATCTTCTTCATCAGTATATCCTCTGTAATTGCCTCTAATCACAGAGGATATACTGACCATGAAAATGCTCACCAGCTGGTGACCAGTGGTGACATATTACCTTTGGGAAAAATACTTGAATTAGTCTATAAAAGGCATCGGGGAAAGATTCTTGAAGTCGAACTGGAACTTGAAGATAATACCTATAGCTATGAAATTGAACTTCTGGATGACAATAATAAAGTCTGGGAAATAGATGTCGATGCAGTAACAGGTAAAATTTTGAAAATCGAGGAGGAAGACTAAACGTGCGACTTCTTCTGGTAGAGGATGATAAAGTACTGGCCGATGCTCTGATAAAAGAATTATTGCAGCATGGCTTTGCCGTTGATCATACCGATAATGGTATTGATGCCGAATTTATGGGTGACGAAGAACCCTATGACATTATTGTTCTTGACCTGGGATTGCCCCAGCGTTCTGGAATGGAAGTATTAGCCAATTGGCGACACAAAGGAAACAGGACACCTGTCATCATTCTCACAGCTCGAGATGCCTGGCATGAACGTGTTGACGGTTTTAAAGCGGGTGCTGATGATTACCTCGGTAAACCATTTCATATGGATGAACTCATCGTCCGCATTAATGCACTCGTACGCCGCAGTCATGATATGTCCGGTGCTGATTTAGAAACAGACGACATAAAACTCAATGAAGAACAACAACAACTGATTTTGGCTTCCGGTGAAATAATTGATCTCACAGGTACAGAGTTTCGTCTGTTGCGCTATTTTATGTTACATCAAGATCAGGTCCTTTCTAAAACCCGCCTCACAGAGCATATCTATGAACAGGACTTCGATAAAGACAGTAATTTAATTGAAGTCTATGTGCGTCGTTTAAGGGATAAACTGGGTAAAAAACGCATTCAGACCAAACGTGGGCAGGGCTATATTTTTCTCACTGATGCTAAGGTAACCAAGGAATGAAATCGCTATCAATCAGACTGCAATTATCATTGTCTATTTCTCTCATACTTTTAGTAAGCATTGTCGGTTATGTCAGCCATCAGGCATTGTATAAACTCACCAGAGATGCCATTTATTCCAGGCTGGAACATGATGCTGAAAGTTTGTTGGGAGCATTAACTCTGGAGAACAATACAGCAGATAATAAAAACTTGCTTACTATAAAACATAAACGACTCAGCCAGATCTATCAACAACCTTTTTCCGGCCATTATTTTACATTGCATTTAAGTAACGGGCGCATCATAAACTCACGTTCACTTTGGGATTTCAATCTACAACAGCAGTTATCTGAGTTATCCTTATCTCAATCTGATATTGTCAACGGCCCTGAGCATGAACAGCTGTTAATCTTTTCAAATAGCTATAATAAATATGGTTATAGTTTTACCTTATACGTTGCCGAAGATATAAAACCTATTTTGAACTCGGTTGATCTTTTTATTAATAAATTAATTCTATTAGCCGTGGGGAGTTTGATTTTACTCATCGTCATTCAAACTCAGGTAATCCGTAGAACCTTTCAACAACTTGCACCGTTACAACAAGATATCAAACAACTTGAAAAAGGTGAAATTGATAAACTATCAGAAGATGTACCAACAGAAATCCAGCCACTGGTCATTGAAATTAATTATCTACTCAAGCAGCTGTCGCTGCGTCTGGAACGTTCACGTAACGCACTGGGTAACCTCTCACATGCACTTAAAGGACCTTTGAATCTTCTGCTTCAGTATTTTGATTCTGATCCGGCACAACAAACAACTAACCGCCAGCTGGCACATCAGCAAACTTCACGCATTCAGATATTAATGGAACGAGAGCTTAAACGAGCAAGGCTGGCGGGCAATGGATTTTCGAGTATACGTTTTAATGCTGCCAATGATCTATCCGATCTAATTGCACTATTACAGCAGATTTATGCACACAAAAATCTGGATATCCAGTTAAAAACGGCTCCGGACTTGCCTTGCTTTGGTGATAGAGAAGATATATTAGAGCTAATGGGCAATCTATTAGACAATGCCTGCAAATGGGCCCGGACAACAGTTGATTGTCAGATAACGTTTAATAAGTCCATCAAAATCAGTATTGAAGACGATGGTGCTGGTATTTCGCATCATGATATTGAACAATTAACCCAAAGAGGTACCCGACTGGATGAGACAATTGAAGGTCATGGGCTGGGACTTGCTATCGCTAAAGATATTATTAAATTGTACAACGGTAAAATTACTTTTTCTTCTTCACCGTTGGGGGGCTTACAGGTTCAAATTATTTTTCCTGAATAAGATGCAGATGTCAGCTTTCTTGTGCGTTCAACGCTTTTAGCTTCAACATCAATAAACTCCCCAGCACCATTATCACGGCCCCCGCATAAAGGGCATCACTATAGCTACCTGTTTGCTCAGTCAGGATACCTGTTAGCGCAGGAGCCAGAATTTGTGCAATACCATAAAATATCGTTATTTTTCCCATCATTTTAGCCGGACGTGTTGGATAATAGCGCCCTGCCATCGTTAATACTAAACTAACAATACCAATAAAGGTGCCGCCAAAAAGAACGGCACTACTCAAAGAGAGCATTAAACTGGGTTCAAGCGCAGGCAAACAAATACCCAGAGCCTGCATTAAATAGGCCGTAATCAGTGCATTAAAATAACCCACACGACGGGCAACTAAGTCCCAAATGATACAGGCTGGTGCTGCAGCAAGCCCCAGTACCATAAAGTTCCATGCTCCCTTACCTTCTAAACCAGGCAGTTGCTCAATAATGGCAACAATAAAGGTCGCACTAATCACATAACCAACACCCGCGCAAAAATAGGCAGCCATAAACAAGCGCATAAAGGTATGGCCAGGGGGAGAATCACTCATTAATTGACCACTATTGGTCAGCGTACTATTATCAGGTGAAGGCAGCCACTTCCAGGCAGGGAACAGAAAGAGAAGTCCCATTAAAGTCAGTAAAAACCATTGCTGACTCCAGTCAAAATAACGACTCATGAGCTCAACACTTAATGCACAAAAAGCTATCCCTAATCCCAAACCACTAAAGTGAATACCTAATTCACTACGATGTCCATGACGGATCAGCCAGTTCAATATCAGTCCCGAACCCAATAATAGACCTGCGGCACTGCTTAAACCGGCTAAAAAGCGCAGCATTGCCCAGAGCCATATATTTTCAGTTAGGCCCATACCCGCTGTGGTCACCACTGCGATAATAAGTCCTATGCGATAGAGACGATCTTTTATAATTAAATTGCTGACCAGTGAAGCAATTACAGCACCACATAAATACCCTGCATAGTTTATTGACGCCACCCAGCCACCTTCGGAAATACCGAGACCTGCCTGTTCCTGCATAATGGGTAACAAGGGGGTATAGGCAAATCGGGCGATACCCAGCGTCAGTATTAAACTAAATATCCCTGAGCTCAATACTTTTAGGCGTTCTATAGACTGACTCATCACTCTCTTTTTAAATCAAAATGGGGGTGTTAGTTACTCTGTAATATTCTAATAACAGAGTTGATATAGCAAGTTAATTGTCATCTAATATGGTAAGGAAGTTATAACAGCCAACACTCAGAAAATAAAAATAACCGGAGTTTAACCGATAGAAAACAATCCACAGAAGCTGTGGATAAGTCTGTTGATAAGTAGCCATTATCACGTAAAAATAACACAATGATTCAGCTTTATATAATTTGCTTATTTTTTGTACAACACAAAAAACATAAAAATAAATTACTTTTTAATTCAATAAGTTAATATTTTTTTCACAATTAACTATTGACTTGTAGACTATAAAATTAATCGCTTATATTCACTTTATTAGAAAAATGTGTCAATAGTGGATAAATATTATTAAAACAGACAGTTATGGTAACATTATCAGTTTTTATTTATCTTTATTCTTAACAAATCAATCACAATCGACTTCAGTGGCCGCTTTTATCAGCAGCTGCGGCCCCTGCTCCTTTTTCCAGGCATTTTCACTCAATACTCGTCTGAAGTTTTTGGCCCCCTGACAGCTATGCATTAAGCCCAATACATGACGTGTTAAATGAATCATAGGCACACCTTTTGTCATTTCCTGCTCAACATAATCAGCATAAGCATTAATAATTT
Organism: gamma proteobacterium symbiont of Bathyaustriella thionipta; assembly: GCA_025656775.1. GTDB lineage: Bacteria > Pseudomonadota > Gammaproteobacteria > GRL18 > GRL18 > GRL18. Next base: position 7,968 of record JAHXHI010000157.1, on the reverse strand, counting down.
CTTTTCGAGTGCATTTTATCTGTGTTGAATCATAAAATAATTGATCAATGTCCGCCATAAGATAGGTATTATGATAGGCTTCACGACCAATCATTACACCATCAACCTGCTTTAAATGCGCCTGCATTTCCACCAGGCTTTTTATGCCGCCGTTAATGGTGATATGTAAATCTGGAAAATCTTTTTTTAATTGATAGACAAACTCATAACGCAGAGGCGGTACATCTCGATTTTGCTTTGGACTCAAACCTTCTAACCAGGCTTTACGAGCATGAATAGTAAAGTAACGACAGCCTGTTTGGCTGACGGTTTCTACCAGAGTCTGTAGTTGCTCATAATGATCTTCATGATCGATGCCTATTCGGGTTTTGATAGAAATGGGAATATTGACACTGTCCACCATAGCGCCAATACATTCTGCCACCAAATCCGGCTTTGCCATCAAGCAGGCACCAAATGCACCTGATTGTACTCGATCACTTGGACAGCCGACATTAAGATTCACCTCATCATAGCCATATTCCTCAGCCAGTTGACAGCATTTGGCCAAATCAACCGGATCACTGCCGCCCAATTGTAAGGTCAAAGGATGTTCTTCATTGTTATAGGCCAGAAAACGCGGTAAATTATCACCATGGAGAATGGCTCCAGTGGTCACCATTTCAGTATAAAGCCAGATATTTTTTGACACCAGACGCAGTAAATATCGAAAGTGTTTATCTGTCCAGTCCAGCATGGGTGCCAGACTGACTTTTCTTGTATTGATTTGTTGACAGGCTATGTCGGGCATGGATTGAAAAACCTTCACGATTAAAAAGTTATTATCAGTACGTATTGGAAAGCAGACCATATAATACTATACTTTGCCTCACTCGTAATTGATAAACCAGATTCTTAATAGAGTAAGGAAGAAACACATGTTATCGCCAAACGGATATAGGCTCAATAAACACAAGTTCTGCCGGCAGCATGCGCATGACTGCTCGTTGCTATTATTTTGCCTGCTATTCACTTTTTTTCTCGTGACTCAGCCCTCACTTGCCAACTCTATCAGTGCTCAAACAGCCATAAATGATCCCTACAAAAGAGAACGTATTAGTTTCTTAAAAGCAGAAGTTGCTCTGCAAAAAAAACAGTACAGCAGTTATAAAAAGTACTATAAAAAATTAGACAATTACCCTCTGCAAGCTTATTTAAAATATAAGGAATACCGTAATAAACTATCTCGTTTGACTGAACAACAAGTACTGCAGTTTTTTAAGGATTATGAAACTACCCCTTATGAAGCTTGGCTGCGTACCGTCTGGCTCGACAAAAAGGCCAAAAATAAGCAATGGCAGCAATACTTAAACGCCTATACACCGCAAAAATCAATTACTCGCCAATGTTTCTATCTTAATGCGCTGCTCAAAACAGGTAAAAAAGAGCAGGCATTCAAGCAGACACCCAAGTTATGGCTAACGGGAAAATCCCAGCCTAAAAGCTGTGATCCCGTCTTTAATGCTTTTAAAAATGCAGGAAAAATGACGCCTGAATTACTCTGGAGCAGAATTAAACTGGCAATGAAAAAAGGCCGCACCAGTTTGACAGGCTATCTGGCAAAATCACTTAGTAAAGACGATCAGCAATGGATTAAGGAATGGACAAAAATTTATCGTAAGCCCGAGCAAGTATTGAAAAGTAAATTACTGCAGCAGAGTCATCCAATAAAATCCACGATTCAAATTCATGCCGTTGAACGTATGGCAAATAAAAAACCGGAAGCTGCGATTAAATTATTGGCATCACTGCAGCAAAAACATCCATTTACCGTTGCTGAACAAGACAAAATGTATCGTGCTATCGGGATGAAACTGGCCTATCGTCATGGTGATGGTGCCTGGTTCTGGCTCGATAAAATAAGCGATAAAAACAGTGATGAAACAATACGAGAGTGGCGTGTCCGCAGCGCCATTCGTGAAGCAAATTGGGACGCCATTTACGCTGCAATTACTCGACTGTCTAAAGAAGAACAAAAGGACTTCCGCTGGCAATATTGGCTGGCCTCCAGTAAAACCCGGCAAGGCAAAAAAACTGAAGCACTGAAAGATTATTATCAATTGGCTCAGAACAGAAGTTATTATGGATTTCTGGCCGCTGATAAAATGGATATGCCCTATGAATTTCAGAACGCACCATTAACCCCTGATAGTAAAATGCTGACCACGATTACTCAGCATCCCGGCATTTTACGTGCCCGTGAATTTTATCTTTTAGACCGAAAAACTGATGCGCGCAGAGAGTGGTATTTTGCCACACGTAAACAAATGAGCAATGATGAACGGGCAATTGCAGCAAAAGTTGCCCAGCAATGGGGATGGCACAATCGCGCTATTATCACGATGGCTCATACTGATCAACGCAATGATATTGAACTGCGTTTTCCAGTTTTACAAAAAGAACGCGTCAAAAAGTATTCACAGAAACAACAATTACAACCTGCCTATACCCTGGCGGTCATCCGTAGAGAAAGTGCATTTGCAACCGATGCCCGCTCACGAGTTGGAGCCCTTGGCTTAATGCAAATTATGCCGGCAACCGGAAAAGTCATTGCAAGCAAATTAAAAGTGAAATATAACAGCAAAAATCAGCTGTTAATCCCTGAGACTAACGTAAAGTTTGGCACAAAATATTTAAACATGATGTTGGATAAGTTTCATGATCAACCTGCATTAGCCAGCGCCGCCTATAATGCAGGCGGACATCGAGTTAGAGCATGGCAGCCCAAAGATAAAGACATGAGTGCTGACCGCTGGATAGAGAGTATTCCCTTTAAGGAGACTCGTGAATACGTCAGTAGTATTTTGGCCTATACCGCAATCTATGAGCGCCAGCTTGGTTTGGAGCAGACACGTTTAACGGCAATGATGCCGGATGTTCCTAAAAAATAAGTCTTTTCAGATGCAATACTCAGACGGCTACTTTGGCCTTAATGGGAGGGTGAGGATCGTAACCTTCCAGTTCAAAGTCTTCTAATTTATAGTCATAAATACTATCAGGTTTACGCTTGAGTTTTAAAGTCGGCAGCTTACGTGGCTCACGTTCAAGCTGAGTTTTTACCTGATCCATGTGATTACTGTAAATATGGGCATCGCCAATTGACATGATCAGATCACCTAATTCCAGACCTGTCTGCTGACACAGTATATGTACCCACAATGCCGCCTGTGCAGTATTAAACGGGTTACCCAGCAAAAGATCATTGGAACGAATCGTACACATTAAACTCAACTTATTGTCAGCCACGTTAAATTGATATAAGAGATGGCAAGGCGGGAGTGCCATTTTGCCATTTTTCGCATTTTCCTGGGGTGATACTGATTCATCGGGCAGGTATTCGCAGTTCCAGCCATGAAATAATATGCGTCGGGAAGTAGGGTTAGTCTTTAGTAAATCAACAACATAATCAATTTGATTGATGCTTTTACCTTCTTTAGTCGGCCATGCAGTCCATTGTTTGCCGTAAATCGGGCCAAGCTCCCCTTTTTCTGTGGCCCATTCATTCCAGATTCTGGCATCCAGATCGTTGATATTAGTGCTGCCGGATAAAAACCAGAGAAGCTCATTAACGACTGATTTAAAGTGTACTTTTTTGGTGGTTAACAGTGGAAAACCTTTTGCCAGATCGTGTCTGAACTGACAACCAAACATTGAGGTAGTACCGGTACCGGTGCGATCGGATTTGACTGTACCATTTTCCAGTACATCTTTAAGTAAATCGAGATATTGCTTCATTCAGTTGCCTGCTGCTTTTTATTTTTGGATAAGTTCTTTATAAACAAGGTCAGGGTAAAAGAACCATTTTGACAGAGCAACATTATATCTCATAGTTTACTTACAGACCATAAACCTCATTGACAGAAGTTCCAGCTAAACGGGCATAATAACGTGCCCGATAAATCAGGCGCTTCTGGCTTTCGTTATCTTCAAAGGCACTGCGATCATGCAGTACATTATTAATCACCAGCCCCATACCTGATTCCAGCTTGCCCTGATAGTTATAATTTGAATCTGTTTCAAGCAGATTTTCCAATTCTTTCAGGGCTTCCAGTGTCAGCGGATCATCTTTCCAGATCACATTGCGTGTTCTGATTGTGTAGCGCATATGTAAATCACCACTGACAGGATTGACTGAAAAAACGGGGCCGGATTCTTCTTTTCTGGCAATCACACCGTCTTTGCCAATTCTGGGTGGGATTATCATGACATCATCAGCCATTAATGCCCGAATATAGTCCGGATTTTTATCTCTTAGCATGCTATAAACAATTTCATGATCCATCAGGCGATTTTCACCGCCTTCAGGAGCAGGCATGACACAGTGCAGATTCAGGCCATGTATTTGTTTTTCAGGAGTATTGTAATAACCATCGGTATGCCAGTTGATAGCAAGATTACTATAGGGAATATAATTTTGTCTATTGCCATCATCGACCACTGTCAGAGAGGTCAAACCACTCTGGTCTGCCAGCCAGTTATGGTCCAGCTTTAGTAAATTGAATGCCCGTCCCATTGCCAGAGGAATTTCAGAATCGGCATCATCACCGGTTTTACCGGCATAAACGACCATATTGGCTTTTTGACAAAGACTCAGGAGCTTCTGATGTTCTGCTTTAGTTAACTTTCTGGGATCATTTATTTCAACCACCAGATCTGCCAGTGTTTGCGGATAATCTGTCAACTTAATGTCACGCCACCGCTGGTATAAATCATCATTATCTAAATCAAATGGTGTTTCAAGCGCTGCTGTCTGGCTATTGGTCAGGTTCATTTTAATGATCTCATCAATACAAAAGAGACATTAGAATACAATTATGGACAAAGTGAATTGATTAAGATCAGATAAAAAACGGATTAATTCACCAGAAAAGCTATTCGCCAAAGAGGTTATTTAACAGAGGAACCACTTTTTCTTCTTTAAAAGGTTTTTCAATAAACCCCGTCATATGGGCCGAACGACTCAATTGGCGTGTTTCTTCGCTGCTACTTCCGGTCAGCGCATAGATTGGGGCAAAAGAAAAACCGCATCAATATTAGCAACATCTTATACTGTAATATAAAATCCTACTTTTTTTGCTACTAATATTAATAAATGATAAAATTTTAAAATTCAGCTAAAATTTTAAAATATTTTTGAAAAACACCTAGTTACATTATTGGAGATATAAGAGATGTCAGTAAATTCTAATACCAAATTAACCATTATCGCAACCAAAGGAACACTGGATTGGGGTTATCCTCCTTTTATTCTAGCCAGTACTGCTGCAGCACTGGGTAAAGATGTTTCAATCTTTTTTACCTTTTATGGTTTAAGACTTTTACTAAAAGATAGCAGTTCTTTAAAAGTATCTCCTATCGGCAACCCTGATATGCCGATGAAAATGCCTATGGGACCAGACTGGTTTCAAGCCATTGACTGGGCTCCAAAGATACCTAACATTGTTTGGCAGATTCCTGGTATTGAAACTTTTGCAACATCTATGATGAAAAAGACGATTGCGAAAAATGGTGTAGCACCTTTAGAAGAACTTCGTGAACTATGTCAGGAAGCAGAAGTTAAGTTCCTTGCCTGTCAAATGACCGTTGACCTGTTCGGCTTTAACCATGCAGACTTTATTGATGGTATCGAATTTGTTGGTGCGGCCAGTTATTTTGAAGAGTCAAATGATTCAACCTGTACTCAATCACTTTATATGTAAGCACTTTTAGCTTAAAAAGAAAGCTTAACAATTAAAGCATTACAAAAAGCCCTTATAGTCTCTTATGAACTATAAGGGCTTTTTTTATTTAGGCTCACTAATAATCAGATATACAGTGAAATCTCCGCGTCACCTGCAAATGAAATAAATGCGGCGGCACCCGCATAAGTCACTTCATCTATAAATGTATTAATGTCCATCTCAAATAAATCGACGGTCATTTGACAGGCCACAAATTTAACGTCTGCTTCCAGACACAGGGCTCGCAATTCATCCAATGGCGCAACCCCCTTATCTTCTATTTTTTTCTTCATCATACTGGTCACAAAGCTTTGTACACCCGGCAAAGCCTGAAAAAGAACAGGTATTGGGAACGACATCGGCATACCTGGATTGCCTAAAGGTGATACCTGCACATCAAGATTTTTTTCCAGTAACTTCAGACCATAAAAAGTAAAGAAAACTTCAACATCATAGCCCAGAGCTGCTGCTGTTGAGCTTAATATAAAGGGTGGATAGGCCCAGTCAAGTGTGCCTTTTGTGGCAATAATAGCCATTTTTTTGTTCATTTAAGCAAACCTTTTAAATTACTTTTTCTGTTCATTTCTTGTCGATAACCAAAATAGATATAAACCTAAAAGCAACATTGGAAATGATAATATCATACCCATCGTTAACCATTCCATGGCAATAAAACCTTCACTCCCCATATGTGCATCAGGCTGACGAACAAACTCAACCAATGTTCGAAACACACTATAAAAAATCAAAAAGAGTCCTGATACTGCCATCCTTGGGCGGGATGTTCTGGAGTATATCCATAATATAACAAATAACAACACACCTTCTAACAGAAATTCATACAACATTGAAGGATGACGCGGTAAGCCGAGAGGATCGGTGGGAAAAATCATAGCCCAGGGCAGATCGGTTGGTCGTCCCCATAACTCAGCATTGATAAAATTACCAATACGCCCGGCAGCCAGCCCAAAGGGCACCATCACCGCAATAAAATCTGTCACACTAAAAAACGTTTTGTGATTTTTTTTTGCAAATAACCACATCGCAAGTAATACCCCAAGAAGACCGCCATGAAAAGACATACCTCCTTGTTGTACCTGAAATAGAATCACTGGATTCTGCAAAAAATTGTCCAGGTTATAAAATAAGGTATAACCAATTCGACCACCAAGAACCACACCTAAAGCACCGTAAAACAACAAATCATCAATTTGTTCATGATTCCAGTTAACGTGTTTCTGCTGACTCTTAAGCCGGGCAAAAAACCAGAAACCAGCAAAAGCAATCAGATAAGTAACACCATACCAATGAATTTTTAGCGGGCCAAGTGTTAATGCGACAGGGTCTATTGCTGGATAAGTAATCATCAGGCTGGTGTCACTCTGAAAATAAATGATTTAATATAAGCTGTTTCGGGGATCGCAGCATGAACCGGATGATCAGGCCCCTGGTGACCCCGCTCCAAAATCTGTACAAAACGATCCAGATGACGTGATGCCGACTGAACCTGCTGTACCAGAGTATCTGAGGGCATATGATGTGAACATGAGGCCGTTACCAGTAAGGCATCACGGGTACACAGCTGCATCGCCATTTGATTAACACGCCGATAGGCGTTCATACCTTCTTTGAAATCTTTTTTTCGTTTGATAAAGGCGGGCGGATCAACAATCACGATATCAAACTTTTCTTTTTCATTGCGTAAATGCTTGAGTACATCAAATACATTACCCTGAATACTAGTGATATTTTTGAAGTTATTCATTTCTGCACTACTATCCAGCCAGTCTAAAGCCTGCTCTGAAGCGTCCACACAAAACACTTCACTAGCACCTGCAGTGGCCATCTCAAGTCCCCAGCCGCCAACATAGGAGAATAAATCAAGTACCCGTTTGTCTTTAGCATAATGCTGAACTCGAGCACGATTCATTCGATGATCATAAAACCAGCCGGTTTTTTGACCCTTTAATATATCCACTTGAAAGCGAGTCTGATTTTCTTCAATCTCAGTCAGACCTGATAATTGGCCCAGTACGACTTCATTATATAATTCAAGGCCTTCCAGCTCTCTCATTTTAACATCATTTCTCATGAGAATAACTGCTGGTTTCAGCACTTTATCTAACGAGGCTGTAGAATAACCCCTATTTTTAATACTTTTTCAATAAATCCACAATACAGGATTCATAAATAGCTTTCAATTTCTAAG
>JAHXHI010000180.1 GCA_025656775.1 gamma proteobacterium symbiont of Bathyaustriella thionipta | reverse complement strand
CCATAATGGTTTATTGATCTGATCCTTGTTTATGTAAAAAGTTCCCTTATTATATCAATTTTTCTCATTTATAATGATCTTGCCCTGCCTACATAAGCAAGGTACTTTGCTTGCAATGGATATGATTTTATCAACGGATCTTCTCTGTTTACACCTGACAGGCCGAGTGATTCAAGTATCCAATGATAAGGAAGGAGACTATCCTTATCGTATATCGGTTGGTTTTACTGATATTTCAGAATCAGAAGTTGACCAGATTATCAAACATATTATGCGCCTGCAATCAGGGCAGCTAAGAGCCAAAAGAGAAGCTTAGGTCATTATTTTCTACTTGAAAATTAAGTGATTATCCCCAATCTGCTGTGATTCGTGTTTATATCAATTTAATATGAAAAAAACGTTTTAGCCAGGAAAAGATATGCCAATTTATGAATACCGTTGTGATGGCTGCGGCCATGAGATGGAATTGATGCAAAGAATGTCAGATGATCCCATGAAAGATTGCCCCGTTTGTCAAGAATCAAAGTTAAAAAAACTCATTTCTGCGGCAGGATTTCGTTTAAAAGGCAGCGGCTGGTATGAAACTGATTTTAAAAAGGGTAAAAAAAGCAGTGTTCAGGTCAGTCCGGTGGTTCCTGAGGTAGCGGTGGCTGCGCTTGTGGTTAATCAATTCTGATCTAACTTTTGCTTCAACCCTTGTAGTCTGAGCGCACAAGGCTTAAAATTACCCGTTTTTTAATACATTATTGGGCCTTTGGGGCAATTTAGCTTGCAACATCGGGATAAACTACGGAATAAAACAGGAACCAGGGTATGCGAAGCCATTATTGTGGGCATTTAACAGAAGAAAACATCGATCAGGAAGTGACTTTAAGTGGTTGGGTGCATCGTCGCCGTGATCATGGTGGTGTAATCTTTGTTGATCTGAGAGATAGGGATGGCGTCGCACAAATCGTTTTTGACACGGATATTCCTGAAATGTTTATGCTGGCAGAAAAAGTACGTAATGAATTTGTACTGCAGGTTAAAGGAAAAGTTCGCCAACGTCCAGAAGGAACAGAAAATCCGGAAATGCCCACCGGACAGGTTGAAATACTGGCTCTGGAACTCACCGTTTTAAATGCTTCAGAAACACCCCCATTTCAATTAGATGACGATGATGTCTCTGAAGAACACCGCCTGCGTTATCGCTATATCGACTTACGTCGCCCTGAAATGCAGCAGCGTCTGAAACTGCGTTCAACGATCACTCGTATGTTGCGTAATTATCTTGATGATAATGGCTTTTTAGATATTGAAACGCCTATTTTGACTAAGGCAACACCAGAAGGTGCGCGTGACTATTTAGTGCCGAGTCGGACGCACCAAGGTGAATTTTTTGCCTTACCTCAGTCACCACAATTATTCAAACAGCTGTTAATGATGTCTGGTATGGATCGTTATTATCAAGTTGTTCGTTGTTTCCGTGATGAAGACTTACGGGCTGACAGACAGCCTGAATTTACCCAGCTTGATATTGAAACGTCCTTTATGGAAGAAGATCAGTTGATGACGATGATGGAAGACATGATCCGTAGTGTTTTCGCTAAATCACTGGAACAGCAGTTACCTAATCCTTTTCCACGTATGAGTTATGCAGAAGCGATGAACCGCTACGGCAGTGATAAGCCTGATTTGCGTATTGATTTAGAACTGGTTGAAGTGGCTGATGTACTTACTGATGTTGACTTCAAAGTCTTTTCCGGGCCGGCAAAAGATCCAAACAGCCGTGTGACCGCATTGCGTGTGCCTAATGGCTCGGCATTAACGCGTAAGCAAATTGATGGCTATACAAAATATGTGTCAATCTATGGGGCACGAGGTCTGGCTTATATTAAAGTGAATGACAAAGCGGCTGGTCGTGAAGGCCTGCAGTCACCCATTGTTAAATTTATTCCTGATGAAGCATTAACGATTATTCTGGAGCGAACCGGTGCAGTAGATGGTGACTTGATCTTCTTTGGTGCTGATAAGACCAAGGTTGTTAACGAAGCACTGGGTGCTCTGCGTATTAAAGTGGCTCAGGATCTGGAACTGGTCAAACATGGCTGGCAGCCGCTTTGGGTTGTTGACTTCCCCATGTTTGAATATGATGAGGGTGCCCAACGCTGGACGGCACTACATCACCCATTCACCTCACCCAATAGTGATAATCCACAAGATTTAATCGATAATCCGGGTGAAAGCTTGTCCAGAGCCTATGATATGGTTATTAACGGTACTGAACTGGGCGGTGGCTCTGCACGTATTCATCAACAGGACATGCAGGAAAGTGTGTTCAAACTGCTTGGTATTGATGAGCAGGAAGCACAGGATAAATTTGGTTTCTTATTAGATGCCCTGAAATTTGGCTGTCCTCCACATGCCGGTATCGCATTTGGTTTAGATCGCCTGATTATGCTGATGACGGGTGCCAGCTCAATTCGTGAAGTCATGGCTTTTCCAAAAACACAATCAGCGGCTTGTCTGCTCACTTCAGCACCCTCAAATGTGAGTCCTGCACAGTTAAAAGAGCTGGGGATTAAAAAGCGTGAAATCATTGGTGAAGTGACTGCTGAAAAGACAGAAAACAGTTAAGAATTTAAATTAGAAATATAATAAATAGAAGAGGTTTCTATGGCTGGTCATAGTAAATGGGCAAATATCCAACACCGTAAAAAAGGACAGGATGCCAAGCGAGGTAAGTTATTTACCAAATTAATCCGTGAAATTACCGTAGCTGCCCGTTTAGGTGGTGGTGATGTGGATGCTAATCCTCGCTTACGGGCTATTGTTGATAAATCATTGCGCGCTAATATGACCCGTGATACCGTTGAACGTGCCATTAAACGTGGTGCCGGTGATAATGATGGTGACAACTTCGATGAAATCCGCTATGAAGGCTATGGCCCGGGTGGTGTTGCTGTGATGGTTGATTGTTTGACTGATAATCGTAATCGTACGGTTGCTGAAGTGCGTCATGCGTTTACCAAATCAGGCGGTAATTTAGGTACAGACGGTTCAGTTTCCTATTTATTTAGCAAAATTGGTATTTTAAGTTATCCCACTGGTAGTGATGAAGATGCCATTATGGAAGCGGCATTAGAATCCGGTGCTGAAGATGTTGAGACCAATGATGATGGTTCCATTGATGTCACCACCTCTGCTGATGAGTTTATGGATGTAAAAGATGCCATGGTGGCTGCAGGTTTTGATCCCGAGATGGCAGAAGTGACCATGAAAGCATCAACCAGTGTTGATTTAGGTGTAGATGATGCACAAAAAGTCATGCGTCTGGTTGATATGCTGGAAGATCTGGATGATGTGCAGAATGTTTATTCTAATTCTGAATTTTCAGACGAAGTAATGCAACAACTAGCACAGGAATAATTCAATACGGTTAATGAGTAAACGCTCAACTTTTTCAGTGAGAGTTTACTCATATGAGGCTAATCAGGTACTTTTTAAATTACACAAAAAATATCAAGGAAGCACTTATTAGTTTAAGCACTGCCAGTCGTACAATCATACTGGGTATTGATCCCGGTTCTTTAAAAACAGGCTATGGTCTCATAGAATCCTCAGGGAACCGTCTTCGCTTTTTAGAATGCGGTACCATCAAAACCGGTGGTGGTCCACTACCTCACCGACTTAAAATTATCTTTAATGATATTCGCAAAATTGTGCAGCACTGGTCTCCAGATGAAATGGCGATTGAAAATGTTTTTCTGGCTCGTAATCCCGATTCAGCGTTAAAATTAGGTCAGGCACGAGGTGCGGCAATCTGTGCGGTCATGGCAGATGATGTACCCGTTGCAGAATATTCAGCGAACCAGGTTAAACAGGCGATAATCGGTAAAGGACATGCTGCTAAAAGCCAGGTTCAACATATGGTCAAGATTCTGCTTAATTTAAGCGAAACACCGCAATCTGATGCTGCTGATGCGCTCGCGATTGCCCTGTGTCATGCCAATACCAGAAAAACCATGACTGAACTGAAATGTAAGGCCAGTGAACGATATCCTGCTGAAGTGCTGGGAGCCATTCGCGGCCGACGAAAAAAACGCTTTACGCTATAAAAGTGATACGTTTATTTACACAAAAATCAACGTACAATATAACCAATTACTATAACAACAGGCCCCTATGATAGGACGATTATCAGGTACTCTTATACAAAAGCAACCCCCCATGCTGATGATTGATATTCATGGTGTGGGGTATGAAGTACAGGCACCTATGAGTACTTTTTATCAATTACCTGAACTGGATCAAGCGGTGGTTTTACTGACTCATATGGTGGTTCGGGAAGATGCGCAATTACTGTATGGGTTTTATAGTGAATCCGAACGTCTTTTATTTAAAAGTCTGATTAAAGTGAATGGTGTAGGTCCTAAATTGGCGCTGACAATTTTATCGGGAATTAGTGCTGATGAATTTGTGCAAGTCGTAAAAAACAATGATGAGAGTGGTCTGGTTCGACTGCCGGGCATTGGTAAAAAAACAGCGCAAAGACTGATTGTTGAAATGAAAGATCGACTCGATGACTGGCAAGGTAATAATACGTCAGAACAAGATAAAACATCGACTGGATCAACTCATCTAAACAGCGAACAGGATATCATAAAAGAAGCGACCAGTGCGCTCATTGCATTGGGTTATAAACCTGTTGAAGCGAGCAAAATGATTAGCCAGCTGGATAAGCAGGATCAAAACAGCCAATCCTTAATCAAACAAGCCCTGAAAAATACAGTTAGATAACGTATGATAGACTTTTTATGTTAGAGAGTGAACGCATTATTTCTGCAGCAGAAGTACACAACGAAGATCAGATTGATCGTGCCATCCGTCCTAAAACACTTAAGGATTATGTGGGGCAGCCGGCTGTCTGTGAACAAATGGAAATTTTTATTCCTGCGGCCAAAAAGCGTAAAGAAGCACTGGATCATGTGCTGATTTTTGGCCCGCCCGGGCTGGGGAAAACCACGCTATCCAATATTATTGCTAATGAAATGGGCGTGAATCTGCGTCAGACATCCGGCCCTGTTCTGGAGCGCCCTGGTGATCTTGCGGCCTTGTTAACCAATCTGGAAGAAGGGGATGTGCTTTTTATTGATGAAATTCATCGCCTGAGTGCAATTGTTGAGGAAGTACTCTATCCGGCGATGGAAGATAACCAGCTGGATATCATGATTGGTGAAGGGCCGGCAGCACGTTCTATTAAATTAGATTTACCGCCTTTTACGCTGATTGGTGCAACCACACGAGCGGGATTATTGACCTCACCTTTGCGTGATCGTTTTGGCATTGTGCAGCGTCTTGAATTTTATTCGAATGCTGATTTGACCCATATTGTTTCCCGTTCAGCAACAATTATGGGCATTGAAATTGAACCTCATGGTGCCAGTGAAATTGCAAAACGTTCTCGTGGTACACCACGTATTGCCAATCGTTTGTTAAGACGAGTCAGAGACTATGCAGAAATAAAAGCCGATGGTGTTGTTGATATTGGCGTTGCTGACAGAGCCTTGAATATGCTTGAAGTCGATCATATGGGATTTGATATGATGGACCGTAAATTACTGTTGAGCATTATTGAAAAATTTGATGGCGGACCGGTGGGCGTTGATAATCTTGCGGCGGCGATGAGTGAAGAAAAAGGCACGATTGAAGATGTCCTGGAACCCTTTTTAATTCAGCAGGGATATATTATGCGTACCCCAAGAGGTCGGGTTGCCACTGATTTGGCTTATTTACACTTTGGTTTAAATGAAGGTTCAGGTGAGGATTTGCATCAGGGTTCAACTAACGATTTAGAAAAAGAGTAATCATTTTGAGTGAATTTATTTGGCCTGTCAGGGTCTACTATGAAGATACTGATAGCGGCGGGGTGGTTTATCACTCCAATTATCTGAATTTTATGGAACGCGCCAGGACAGAATGGCTTCGTTCAATGCATTTAGAACAGGATGATATTGTTAAGAAATACGGTATCCTTTTTGTTGTTCATTCACTTTCTATTAATTATTTGAAACCGGCTTTGTTTAATGAAGCCTTATTGGTGAAAACGACCATACAAAAACTGACTAAGGCCAGTATTATTTTCGAACAACAAATTATTAGAACCATTGATGCCGGCAATGAAGAAGAAATATTAACTACAGGTAGCGTAAAAATAGTGAGTCTGAGTGTGACCAAAAAAAGACCCGTGTCTTTACCAAAACCAATCTATGATTTATTTTCATCGTAGCATATAGAACAACTCTCAAATGGAACAGCAGTAATGCATACAGATATGTCGATTCTTTCTCTAATCACTAATGCCAGTTTTATGGTGCAGATGGTGATGCTGGGACTTTTATTGGTGTCTATTGTTGCCTGGACAATGATTATTCAAAAATGGATGGTGTTAAAAAAAGCCAAAGATGAGGCTAATTTATTTGAACGTCGTTTTTGGTCAGGTGCTGATCTGGTGGACTTATATAAAGCGCTGGCACAACGTAAAGACGCTGAAGGTATGGCGAGTATCTTTGAAGCGGGATTTCGTGAATATGCCAAACTGCATAAACAACCGGGTATGGTGAGTGAGGCTGTTCTGGAAGGTGCACAACGCGCTATGCGAGTGACATTGAACAGGGAAGTGGATAGAGTTGAATCAGGCTTACCTTTTCTGGCGACAGTCGGTTCAACCAGTCCTTATGTGGGATTATTCGGTACCGTATGTGGAATTATGAACTCGTTTCGGGCTCTGGGTCAGGTTGAACAAGCGACGATGGCAATGGTCGCTCCCGGTATTGCAGAAGCATTGATTGCTACCGCAATGGGATTGTTTGCTGCGATACCTGCGGTGATTGCTTTTAATCGTTTTTCCTATAGTGTTGAACGCCTGGAAGCACGCTATGATGGTTTTATGGAAGAGTTTTCTAATTTGCTGAATCGCCAGGTACGTAGCTAATGGCAAGAAAACGCCGCAAGCCTATGGCTGAAATCAATGTCGTGCCCTATATTGATGTCATGATGGTTTTGCTGGTGATTTTTATGATTTCAACACCACTATTAACTCAGGGGGTCAAAGTTGACTTACCTCAGGCTGATGAAACCGAATCCTTAGATCCTAAACCCACAGAAACGGTGATTGTTAAAGTCGATGTTGAAGGGCAGTTTCATCTCACCATTGGTACAGGAAAAGAACGATCGGTTAATCGTGAAGAATTAGTGGAGCAGATAAAAAATAAGCTGATGGATCAGCCCAAACTATCAGTATTGGTCGCAGGTGATAAGGAAGTACGATACCTCTTTATTATGGATGCTCTGGCATTACTGAGTAGGGCTGGAATTCCCAATGTGGGATTAATGACCAAATCATTAGATGAAGCTGCGCCTCAATGATGACCAATATTAAATATATCATTATTTTTATCACTACGACGGTTTTTGTAAATGCTTGACTGGATAAAAGATAATAGCACTGCTTTTGCCATTGCAATTGTTTTTCATGTGGTGTTTCTGGCGGCCTTATTGGTTAATTGGCAGATGGATAAACCTGATAAGATTGTTCTGGAACAGGGTGATATTATTCAGGTCTCTTCCGTTGATGCCAATTCATATGATGCTGAAGTAAAAAAACTTGAACAGCAAAAAAAAGCCGAGCGACAAAAAAAAGTACAGGCAAAGCGCAAGGCAGAGGAATTAGCAAAGCAGAAAAAACAGGAAGCTATACGTAAAAAGAAAGAGAAACAACGTAAAGCAGATGCACTTAAACGTAAAAAAGCGGCTGATGCTAAAAAGAAAAAAGAAGCATTAAAAAAAGCAGAGCTGCAAAAAAAGGCGCAGCAGGAAAAACGTCGACTGGAAGAAAAAAAGAAACAGCAGGCCGCTGAACAAAAGCGAAAAGCCGAAGAAGATAAAAAACGCCAGGCTGAATTAAAGCGTAAAGAACAACGAGACAGGGCTGAGCGGGAACGACGCAGCAAAGGTATTATCAATCGTCATGTTGCTTTAATACAGCAAAAGATCGATCGCAGCTGGCGTCAGCCATTGGATGTACCTTCTGGATTACAATGCAAAATTCAGATTGTTTTATTACCCAGTGGTAATGTTGTATCAGTTAAAGTGGTTGAAAGCAGTGGGCATGCATCCTTTGATCGTTCTGTAGAAACCGCGGTCAGAAGAGCGTCGCCATTGCCCGTACCCACGGATAGTGTTATTTTTAAACAATTTGAAGTAATGAGATTACGATTTGAGCCAGGAAGTTTTTAAATGCAATATGCTAAATTAACGCGACGGGTTTCCCCGTTTTTATTATTATTTTTCAGTTTACTTTTTGCTGTCAATTCAATTTTTGTCAATCAGGCGCATGCTGTTCTTGAAGTCGAAATTAAAGGCGGCTTTCAAAGTGCTGCACCGATTGCTGTAGTGCCTTTTTCATGGTCTCAATCCGGTAAAGCGCCGGTTGATATTGCCGGAGTCATTAGTGCTGATTTGGCTCGCAGCGGTATTTTTTCTCCTCTGAACCTTAATCAACTACCCGAGCGCCCTACCATGTCTGGTTCTATTAACTTCCCTCGTTGGAAAAATAGCAATGCAGAAAATCTTGTGATTGGTCAAATTACAGCGATTGGACAAGGACGTTTTGAAGTAAAATTCAAAATGCTGGATATTTTTAGCGGAAAAAACAGTATTGAATATCGTTATGAGGTGAAGCAAAACCAGCTACGTCGTGTTGCACATCAAATTAGTGATCAAATCTACCAGAAGTTAACGCATACTAAGGGGGCTTTTGATACCTTGATTGCCTATGTTATTGTTAATAATGATGTTGATTCTAAGAAACGAATTTATACACTGGCAGTGGCAGACTCTGATGGTTATGGTGAACAGATTATCCTGAAATCAAAAAAGCCCATTATGTCACCGGTATGGTCGCCAAATGGTAAACGGTTAGCCTATGTCTCTTTTGAAAAGAATCGTTCGGTCATTTATATGCAGGAACTCAAGTCAGGTCAGCGCAAAACCATTGCTCAATTTAAAGGAATTAATAGTGCGCCTGTATGGTCACCTGACGGCAAGCGTCTGGCGATGACATTGTCAAAAGACGGCAATTCAGAAATTTATGTGATGCACATTGCCAGTGGTGTGTTACAGCGAGTGACTAATCATTACAGCATTGATACAGAACCCGCCTGGGCGCCTGATGGGCGTTCTCTGGTGTTTACTTCTGATCGGGCAGGTAAGCCGCAAATTTATCAAGTGGCTATTAATCAGAAGGGACGCTCAGGTAATCACAGGCGTTTGACATATGATGGTGACTATAATGCCGGGGCAAGTTTTTCTCCTGATGGTAAATCTCTTGTTTTGATCACCAGGGAGCAGGGGAGCTTTCGTGTTGCTGTTTTAGATCTGGCAAATCGTTATTTACAGGTACTCACACGCTCACGTCTGGATGAATCACCTTCCTTTGCACCTAATGGAAAAATGGTTTTATATGCCACAGAATTACGTGGAAGGGGTATACTGGAAGCAATCTCTGTTGATGGCAGTCACTCACCACAACGTTTACGTGTGCTCAGCGGTGATGTTAGAGAACCCGCATGGTCACCCTATCGTCACTGATAAAATAGGAACTAATGAATATGAACACTGAATCTAAACAATTGGGCTTAAAGCAAATGAAAGTACAAAAAATGATATTAAAAAAACTTCCTGTTCTGCTGACTGCGGCAGCGCTTTCTTTTTTGACTGCATGTACTACCATCAGTGACGATAACACAGGAGATGCCAGTGTTGAAGATCGAACCGGTGGTGGCATTGGGCAAAATGGTGAAGGCTATGAAGGCCAAACCGGGGGCTATAATGATTCCGGTATGGGGGATGGTACTGCAATAAATGGGCAGTCGACAAATGGTGATCCTTTATCTGATCCGAATAGTCCGTTATCAATTCGTACAATATACTTCGAATATGACAGTACGATGATTAACTCAGAAGGTCAGTCAGCGTTAAATGCACATGCTGAATATTTATCACTAAATCCCACCAAACAGCTTATTATTGAAGGGCATACGGATGAACGGGGAACGCGGGAATATAACCTCTCTTTAGGTGAGCGCCGTGGTAACGCAGTTGCTGATTTTCTAACGGCTTCCGGTGTTCCCGGACAGCAAATAGAAGTGAGAAGTTATGGTGAAGAAAATCCTGTCGCACTCGATCATAGTGAGTCTGCATGGCAGTTAAATCGCCGTGTTGAATTATTGTATTAGATTTTTACTGCGGGTGTTGTTGATGAAACGTATGACCAAAAAATATAGAAATAAATGGCCTGTGACAAATCAGAATGTCACCATTTTATTATTTTTGTTAATCAGTATTTTTAATTCTGTTCATGCTGAATCAGGGGATGATTATAAAAATCGTCCACTGGATGTTCGAGTTGATCGTCTTGAACGCCTGATGAGTTCACAAAAGCAGCTGGAGCTTTTATATCGAGTGAAACAGCTTCAAGAAGAAAACCAGCAGCTCAGAGGTCTTTTGGAAGAGCAGAATAATGATGTGCGTATTCTTCAGCAACAGCAAAGAGAACTTTATACCGACTTGAATCGACGTTTAAGCCAGATGGAAGGCGTTGATAATGTGAACAATACCGCTTTGAAATTACCTGAGCCAAGTCTAGAAAAAACAACTAAAGCCGATGCTTTGTCCCCAAAAGCTGACTTGCCTGTTGTTCTGGATAAATCCAGTGTTGCTGAGACAAAGTATGGTGTCACTCAAAGAGAAGAAATTGTTGTCGCAGAAGAAAAGACTCAACCTGCTGTGGCAACGATAAAACCAATGTCAAAAAAAGATCGTCAGGCAGAGCAAACAATGTATCAACAGGCTTATGATGAACTGAGAGCCCGTCGATACACTAAAGCCAGAGATTCATTTGTTGAATTAATTCAAAAATACCCCAGTGGGCGTTATGCTCATATTGCTCAATATTGGGTAGCTGAAGCCAGTTACGCACAACGTAATTATGAACAGGCGATTATTGATTATCAACTATTGTTAGACGTGTATCCTTTTAGCCCCAAAAAAGCGGAAGCAGAGTTAAAAAAAGCCTATAGCTATTATGAGCAGGGCAATAAAGAGACAGCGCGTAACACATTGAATCAATTGTTGATAAATTACCCGGATACCACTGAAGCAGGACAAGCAAAACGCTTATTGAAACAATTATAGAAATTTGCTAAAAAAGTTGTAAAAAAGCTTGCCATAAATAATAAAAACGGTAGAATATGCGCATCTTATCGAGACGGCAATGACTTAATTTTTTGTCGCTATCTTGTCTCAGCTTTTATAAGTTGAGGGCCGTTAGCTCAGTTGGTAGAGCAGTGGACTTTTAATCCATTTGTCGTGAGTTCGAGTCTCACACGGCCCACCATACATAAAACCCTTGTAGATCTATTTGATTGCAAGGGTTTTTTTATACATGAAAGATACTGCTAGAACAATGTGCAAAGCATTTTTAGGCACCTTTGTAACACAAGTACTATCGGCGATTGTTGGTTGAATTAAAATTATAATGACGGGAACAGAGAATATGGACAAGCAATTAGTGAGAGATTCTTTACCGGGCAAGCAAATTCAAAGAGATAATTTAAAACACATTGAAGATCTGACCATTAAGTTGAATAATGCACTGAATAATATTGATGGAGCGACAAAAATAAAGCTTGAAGCCAATAATCTGCAAGTCAGTGGCATAAGCCTTGCACTACAGCGGGTACAAATTGGTATCGATAAGACGTTGCACGACACTCAGAGAAAAAACAGAAACCACAAAAAAGCAGAAATTAGCAAGATTAGTTGAATAGACTTTGCTAAATAAACCGCTTATTTGATTACGCAATAGTACACCTTCTAACTTGCAGATAAATACGGCTATCCTCAGATTTTAATTGGTATTTTTATGTGCCTGCCTTAATGATTACTGCTCGCTTTATGAAAAAGTGCCAAAAACCTACTACAATTTGGGTAAGTCCTAGTTAACTTTTCTTTATATATCATGCTACTATCGTATTATAGTAGTAATTTTTCGGTTTATTATGGATCCCTATGATGTACTTAATAAGTAGGAGAGCTTGTGTTTAATAAATTTGGTGTCTTTATCAATTTGGACTACGCTCATCAATCTCATGGCGAATGTTCACGGGTTTGGAATAAAATCATGGACGGCATGATTAGCGATGGTTTTATATTTCAAAAGCGAGTATTTGTCATTCATACCGATAAAAGTCGAGATGAAGTATCAAACGATGTGAGGAACTTGTTCGACTCAATTCAAAAAGAACAAGGGCACTTTTATAGCTATATTTCTGATAGCTATATTCTAAATCTTAAAGACTGCAGTGATTTAACCCTGCCAGATACCAGCAATACCATTGATGTAGAAAATATCACCTTCCAGGAATTAAATAGTATGGGTATCGATTACGACTCACTGATTAAAAAATAAAACTGAGCCTTTATTGATCAAAATACTCAAATATTAGAAAAATCTTATATAAATGCTTGCTAATATTCTGCTGTCTGTTTATAATTAAACTCACAATAAAGAAATTAAGAAAATAGAGCAGCTTGTAAGGAAGGTGCTCACGCAGGGCAATCGCGCTTAATTTGATTGCCCTAGAATTTTAAGCATGTATTGGTTGTCCCAACCAGCCTTTAATCGTTTTGTCTTAATCCCC
>JAHXHI010000181.1 GCA_025656775.1 gamma proteobacterium symbiont of Bathyaustriella thionipta | reverse complement strand
CGCCACTCAAGAGAAAGGCTGAATTAAATCGTTAGCATTATGCTTTATGTCAAAAAAGGTGTTTTTGGAGTAATTCTACAGCCTCAACAGGTTCATCATGCCCACGAATATTAATACAATCTTTTTTCTCAACTGCAAAATTACCTTTAATGCCGGGACGTGCAAGCATAATATCAGGAATAATCACTTCATTATTTTGAGCATGATTGGCAATACGTGCAGCCAGATTAACCGCATCACCAATAACAGTGTATTCCATTCTTTGTTCAGAACCCATATTACCTGCCAGCATTACACCACTATTAGCAGCAATATGGAAGTTAACTGGCACCTGGTTTCTGGATTGACGCTGCTGATTAAGCTTAGTAATAATTTTCTGAATGAGCAAGGCACACGCAACAGCCTGATAAGAATGGTGCTTATTCTGTTTGGGCACACCAAACACCAGCATGACACAATCCCCCATAAACTTATCAACATGACCGCCAAAGATTCCGGCAGCCTGAGAAATACAGGAGAAATACTCATTTAATAACTCATTGGTTTTTTCCGGCTCCATTGTTTTTGATAGTTTTGTGAAACCAATAATATCAACAAATAAAACACTGGCCTGCACCTGCTGGCCACCCAGGTTGATACTCTCCAGATTACCCAGAACTTCCTGAGCAACTGTTGGAGAAACATATCGGGAAAACGCTTTTTCAACGGATTCCTTTTCCAGTAAACCATCAGCCATGACACTGAGTGAGTGCATCAAGATACCAAATTCATCATCACGACGCTCATCAAAGCGAACTTTATAATCCCCTTTTGAAATTGCGTTGCTGACATCCACCATTGCCTCGATAGGGCGAGACAGGCGCTTGCCCAGAAAAAAAGCAAAAATAATACTGAAAACACTTAATACCAAAGTCGTCAATGCAATCGTATAAAGCGTTTTATTGCGTGCCTGAATCAATAAAGACTGATCAAAAGTGAGCAAGACATAACCAATGGTTACATCCTGATAATTGACACTGCCAATATAGGACATATAAGGTAAATCGGTACTGAAAAACAGTGTTTGAATGAGAGATTGATCCCTGCTGGAATCAGGATAATCCGGCCACCATATGATAGTCGATATTGTATTCGCTGAATTGGGAAATTCCAGTGCTGCCGGCACCAGACCATAGCCGTTTCGTTGCTGCTTTTCATCTGAGTAAAAAGCAAGACCTAGAATTTCTGAATGTTGAGCAATATTCTTGACCAGTACATCCATATCAAGGGTGTCAGACGTTAAAAAACTTTCTTTTACAGATGCTGCAAGCTGCTGAATTAAAATTTTAGCATAGGAGTGCATCTGCTTTTCAAGCAGTTTATTTTGATCCTGAATAATCAGACCGCCCAGAAGCAACATGCCGGATACAATAAGCACCACCATAGAAAGTGCAAGTTTATGAGCAAAAGGGAAATTAACTTTTTGCATAACATCTCATTAAAAAAAGATTAATTGTATCACTTGACAGAGACACTATTAATTTTATATTTTGATTTGGCACACAGTCTTCCTTGCTTTAAATCTAAATTAATCACTTGTGACCTTGATTTTAGTATAAATAATCCTTATTTCAAAGAACTCATAGATCAAGCAGGATGAATACATTGGAACAATATAGAGGAACCACAATCCTTTCGGTTCGCCGTGGTAATCAGGTGGTTATCGGTGGTGATGGACAAGTCTCGCTCGGTAATACCATTATGAAGGGCAATGCGCGTAAAGTTCGACGCTTGTTCCATGATAAAGTCATTGCTGGTTTTGCGGGTGGTACAGCCGATGCCTTTACCTTATTTGAACGTTTCGAAGCCAAACTGGAAAAACACCGTGGCCAGCTGGTTCGAGCGGCAGTGGAGCTTGCCAAAGACTGGCGCACAGAACAATCTTTGCGAAAGCTTGAAGCCCTGTTAGCCGTTGCTGATGAAAGCGCATCACTGATTATTACTGGTAATGGTGATGTCATTGAACCTGAAGAAGGTCTGATTGCTATTGGTTCCGGTGGCCCCTTTGCACAGTCGGCAGCAAGAGCATTACTTGATAATACCGAATTAAGCGCCCGTGAAATTGTTGAAAAGGGTCTCACCATTGCGGGTGATATCTGTATTTATACCAATCATAATCATACGATTGAAACACTGGATTTAACCTAGGATTCTGAAAAGATCACAAGCCTAGCCATTAGCCAAACAGGAGTTTATAGAGTCAATGTCTCAAATGACACCAAGAGAAATTGTTCAGGAACTGGATAAACACATTATCGGTCAGGCCGATGCCAAGCGTGCTGTTGCCATCGCTTTACGTAATCGCTGGCGCAGAAGTCAGGTTGAAGAACCCTTATCCAGTGAAATCACACCAAAGAACATTCTTATGATTGGCCCAACCGGTGTGGGTAAAACTGAGATTGCCCGTCGTCTGGCACGTCTTGCCAATGCACCTTTTATCAAAATTGAAGCCACTAAATTTACCGAAGTAGGTTATGTGGGTCGAGATGTTGAATCGATCATTCGTGACCTGCTTGATGTGTCTATAAAGATGACTCGCGAACAAGCAATGGAAAAGGTGCAAAACCGGGCCATTGATGCTGCCGAAGAACGGGTACTGGACATTTTACTGCCACCGGCACGAGGGACTGATGACTGGCAGGACAGTTCACCGTCTGATGAGAGTTCCGTTTCAGATAACTCCACCCGCCAAAAATTCCGTAAAATGTTACGTGAAGGCAAGCTTGATGATAAAGAAGTTGAAATTGATGTAAAAATGCCCAGTGTCGGCGTTGAAATAATAGCTCCTCCCGGTATGGAAGAAATGACCAACCAGCTTCAGGGGATGTTCCAGAACCTGGGCGGTGGCGATAAAACAAAACGTCGCAAATCAACCGTAAAAGAAGCAATGAAAGTGCTCACTGAAGATGAAGCAGCCAAACTGGTCAATGAAGAAGATATTAAACAACATGCCATCACTAATGCTGAGCAAAATGGTATCGTCTTTCTTGATGAAATTGATAAAATTGCGACACGCAGTGAAGGTCGCGGCCCGGAAGTGTCACGCGAAGGTGTACAGCGCGATTTACTGCCATTAGTTGAGGGCAGTACCGTGTCCACAAAGTATGGTATGGTTAAAACGGATCATATTTTATTTATTTGTTCTGGTGCATTCCATTTGTCCAAGCCTTCAGATCTGATCCCGGAACTACAGGGCCGCTTACCCATTCGAGTAGAATTAAGCGCTCTGGACGTGAAAGACTTTAGTCGTATTCTGGTTGAACCGGATGCCTCTTTGACCGAGCAGTATACTGCCTTAATGAAAACTGAAAATCTGGATCTTGAGTTTGCAGCCAGTGCCATTGAACGCATTGCTGAAGTCGCCTTTACAGTGAATGAATCCACTGAAAATATTGGGGCTCGACGTCTGCATACGATTATGGAACGCCTGTTAGAGTCTGTTTCTTATGAAGCATCTGATAAGGATGGTGAAAGCCTTAAAATAGATGGTCATTATGTTGATGAACAGCTGGGTGAGCTGGCCGTTAATGAAGATTTATCTCGCTATATTTTGTAGCGCTGTCAATAGAAAAATCAATACCCCGAATAATATTGTTATAAGGTAAAAATGTATGTCTACACAAAAAACACCAACACCGACTGAAATTAACCTGCATTCAAAGTCACATGAATTAGAAATTGCATTTGATGATGGTTCCCGGTTTCATTTTTCCAGTGAATTTTTACGCGTTCATTCACCTTCTGCAGAAGTCAGGGGACACGCACCAGGAGAAGAAACACTGCAGCTGGGTAAAGAAAACGTCAATATTAAGAATCTGGAGCCTGTTGGTAATTATGCCGTTAAAATCGAGTTTACAGACGGTCATGACAGCGGTATTTTTTCATGGAATTTATTTTATGAATATGGCCAGAATCAAGAGAAAATGTGGCAGGATTATCTGCAGAAATTATCCGATGCCGGGCATGAACGAAAGTTAAATTAAATTTCTTCAGCAATCCTTACCGCAGATAATTCACATTAGCTGCGGTAAACCTTTTTTTACAGAACCTGTTTTTCGACACTCAGCATTATCACTATTAAGCTTATACTGTCTGATTTTACCAATAAAGTTTGTATTTTTTGCAATACTGATTGTATCTGGTATTAATAATAGTGTATCTTAAATCACTGATACAAAACCTTGTTGTAAATGCTAACTAAATTAGCTCATCAAAATGGCTTCCATTATCTTGAGTTAATAGTTCAAGACAAGTAATAACCTGATATTTCAAACAGTTAAAAATCTAAAGGAGATTTTTATGTCGGATGGTGCAAGTCCTAAACCTCTGAATATGACCGAGCGTCAAACGACGATTGAAGAGTTCACGAATTATTGTCATGAAGAAAAAGAGCGTCGCATGAATTCAGGTGAAGATTTTAATGAATCCGCATATCAAGAAGCAAAGGAACTGACCTTGCGCAAACTACAGGTACTTGAAGATGAGGGCTGGGTATGATTATTCACAGCATCCATGCAAAGAATGTTCTTAAATATGAACAATTAGACTTACAGGACTTGCCGCAGAGAGGTGTTATTGCGATTAGCGGTTTCAATGAATCAGGCAAAAGTACCATTGGCGAAACCATTTGTTTTGCCCTGTTTGGCCGTACCTTTTCTGTCAATGAAGAGGAGCTGGACAAAATTATTCGCTGGGGAGAAAGTGACTGCAGCGTTACCATTCAATTTAGTAACCATAAAGCAGATGAAGCCAGCGATGAGCTGTATGCGATTACTCGTATGCTCGACTGTGACGGTAATCATTCAGCCAAGTTATACAAGGTCTATAATGAGGAAAACCCCATTGCTCGTGGTATCGACCGGGTTGAAGAAGCATTATTTGATTTAACCTCTATTGAATTTGAAGAATTTATTGAATCGTTTTATCTGGCGCAAAGAGAAATTACCACCCCGCATCCCCATAGCTATGCGCTGAAAACAATGGCCGGTATTGCCACAATGGAACATTGTGATAATGGTATTCATCATGATATTGAGCAAGATATTGCCGCTGCAGATGAATTAGCCAGCCGAATCACCCAGATCGAAGAAGAAGTTCAGGATTTAGATATTGAACAGGGTCATCTTGACTCCCAGAGCAGTCAACACGAAGAAGCACTTCAAACTAAAACTCAAACTGACGAAGAGCTGGCAAACTATCAGTCAGCTCTGGACGAATACAATGAAGCAGCTCCCAGACTGAGCCAATATCTGAGCAAAAATAGCCGGGCCTCTTTCTGGCGTTTTATCTTCTTTATTATGGCTGCGGTTGCATTGGCTTTGTGGTGGATATTGATAAAAATGCCGGATGCGGCAATTCATGAGCAACTCGCTCAGTTTGTCCAGTCCAATCTGCCTCAGTTCACTGCACAACATTATCCTTATTTACTCTATGCGGGCGGAGGTTCAGTCTTCCTGTTTCTTTTCTTTTGGGCCGCAGGCATTAGTCACAAAGGCAATATCGAACGCCTGAGTCAGGCAGGAGCCAATCTGGCAGAAAAAATGCGCAGCCTGGATAAAGAAGAAAATGAAGAACGCAGCCTGCAGATCAATCTGGTTGCCAGCAGTCAGGCCAGCGACAAACAACTGAATACAATTACCGAAGCGGATTTAAGCTTTTTTGACCAACAGCAGGATCAGCAGGCTGAATTAATCAGCCAGCTTTCCGGCGCACTTGTTATTGAGCGTGAACGCGTTAATCGTGCTGCTGAACTTCAGGAAAAAATTAACACCTTGCAAAGTCAGATTGATGATAAAGAATCCCGCAACCAGACAAGAGAACTGGCCACCGAACTACTCACAGGTGCAGCACGACATCTGTCAAAGCGTTTTAACCATATTATTCGTGATCATGTGGGCAAGACTCTGCCGTTGTTCACACAAAACCGTTATGAGCATTTGCAAATTGATGAAGATCTTTCCGTTCGGGTTTTTTCTAATGAAAAACATGACTTTATGGATCTGGATGAAATTTCCAGCGGTACACAACGGCAAATCATGCTGGCAGTACGTCTAGCACTTTCTCAAGAAATGGTCAGTCGTAAAGTACATACTCAGCAGTTCCTTATTTTAGACGAACCTTTTGCTTTCTTTGATGAGCAGCGCACTGAGCAATCGCTCTCTGTATTACCGGAGTTGAGTAATGATTTACCACAGATCTGGATCATTGCACAATCATTCCCCGATAACATGAACTTTGAGCATAGTATCTATTGTGAACGGGACGTGTCTGCAAAAACCAGTTAATAAACCGGATATTATCGAGACTTGAAAATATGAATGTTCTGGCGGGTGATATTGGCGGAACCAAAACTAATTTAGGGATTTTTAATGTTAATGCTCAACAGGTAAGCTCATTATTTGAAGCCACTTATGTCAGCGTTAACTATCAGTCTCTGGAAGAAATCGTTGCGCATTTTTTATCTCAAGTCAGCAAAACGAGCCTTGCAATACCGGTTACGACAGCTTGTTTTGGTGTCGCCGGCCCTGTTAAAAACAATCATTGTGAAGTCACTAACCTGCCCTGGATCATTGATGCCAGTCTAATTCAGAAAAAATTTGACTGGCAATGCGTGAATCTGCTAAATGATCTTGAAGCCAATGCCTGGGGAATTACAGCACTGGATGATCATGACTTTATTACTTTAAATAAGGGTGATCTAACTGCCGGGCAAAAGAGTACTGGTCAAATAAACTCGGGTAATGCCTCTATTATCGCAGCAGGAACGGGTCTGGGTGAAGCCGGTTTATTCTGGGATGGCAGGAAACACACGCCCTTTGCCTCCGAAGGCGGTCATTGTGATTTTAGCCCCGGCACCGAAACAGAATATCGTCTGCATCAGTTTCTCAGCATAAAGTATCATGGTCATGTCAGCTGGGAGAGAATTGTTTCCGGGATGGGACTGGAAAATCTGTATCAATTTTTATGTTATGAAGCTCAAAGTCAACCACCTGCATGGTTACAGCAGCAGATGCAAACTGGTGATAGCGCTGCTGCCATTTCAAATGCAGCCCTTAGTGGTAAGGATCAACTCTGTCGACAGGCACTGAACTGGTTTGTTCATCTTTATGGCGTGGAAGCGGGAAACCATGCATTAAAAATCATGTCCAGCGGCGGTGTGTTTCTGGGCGGCGGCATTGCGCCAAAAATCATTACCCAATTACAATCAGGTGCCTTTATGCAGGCTTTTTGCAATAAAGGCCGAATGCAGCCTCTTTTGGAGGCAATGCCTGTCAAGGTCATTATGAATGATAAAACCGCCTTATATGGGCCTGCACTTTATGCAGTTAATCGTTTGCAACTTAACACTGCTCAGGAAACAGCATGACCAGATTAACACCAAGATGGCATCACTTTAACAACGCAGAAGAAGTGGCACACTCAACTGTGCACCGGATTTTATTAAAAGCACAGGAAGCCATTTCCCATAGAGGCGTATTTAAACTGGTACTTGCCGGCGGCACGACCCCCAAAAGAGTGTATGAATTATTATCTGATCATCAGCAAGAATGGTCAAAATGGCACTTATTTATCAGTGACGAGCGTTGTTTAGAGATTACTGATCCCGAACGAAACAGCCTGATGATCAAGCAGAGCTTATTAGATAAAATCAATTTTCCTGAAGAAAATTTTCATCCGATTAATGCCCAGCTGGGGCCTGAGCAGGGTGCCAGTGAATACGCTGAATTAATCAGTAGCTATTTACCCTTTGATCTGACTCTTTTAGGTATTGGTGAAGATGGGCATACTGCCAGCTTGTTTCCAGGTCATCAACATGATGAAACTGAACTGACTCATGCCGTTTATCATTCTCCAAAGCCACCACCAGAACGGGTGAGTTTGAGTAAAAAAGCAATTTCACAAAGCGATGACGTCATTATTTTAGTCACGGGTCATAATAAAAAATCAGCGGTGCAGCAATGGCTGCAGGGCGAGTCGCTCCCTGTTGCACAAATACAGGCTGTCCGTGTCGTCACTGTCTTAATTGATCATGACGCCCGGCCCGTCACATGACATTCAACTCACCTAATTTACTGATAACAAATACGCTTACCTCATGGATATCTCTGAAATAATCGATCCGCTTAATAAAGCGCAGCGTCAGGCTGTTTGCTCTGAAGCTCAAAATACCCTGGTATTAGCCGGTGCCGGAAGTGGTAAAACACGCGTTCTGGTGCACCGAATTGCCTGGCTGGTACAGGTAGAAAATGTTTCACCTTATAGTATTATGGCGGTTACCTTTACCAACAAAGCCGCAGGTGAAATGCGTTTTCGCATTGAGAACTTATTAAAAACACCGATTCGCAATATGTGGGTAGGGACATTTCACGGCCTGGCTCATCGCCTGCTACGTGCTCACTGGATGGACGCCAAACTGGTAGAAAACTTTCAGATCATTGACAGTGATGATCAGCTGCGCTTAATTAAACGCATTATGAAAGAAATGGGCATTGACGAAAAAAAACACCCTGCCCGGGAAACACAATGGTTTATTAATGAATGCAAAGATAATGGCCTGAGAGCCGAACAACTCAACCCCAGAGAGTTTCATAACCGGGAGTACATGCTGGATGTTTATTTTCAATACGAGGAATTATGCCAGCGTACCGGCCTGGTTGATTTTGCCGAATTATTGCTAAGAGCTCACGAACTTTGGCTGCATCAACCGCATTTGTTAAAACATTACCAGCAACGTTTTAGTCATATCCTTGTTGATGAATTTCAGGACACCAATACTATCCAGTACGCCTGGCTGAAAGTACTCAGCGGCAACAACCTCCCGACAACATCAATACACACTTTTGTTGTCGGTGATGATGACCAGTCCATTTATGGCTGGCGCGGTGCTAAAATTGAACACATTCGAGAATTTACACATGATTTTAAAGCCGGTGGTACCGATACTGTTCGCTTAGAACAGAATTACCGCTCAACAGGGAATATACTTGAAGCCGCCAACGCTGTTATTGCCAATAATAGCGAGCGCCTGGGTAAAGAATTATGGACCGATGACAGTGATGGCGAGCTGCTGCAAATCTACAAAGCATTCAATGAAACCGATGAAGCCGCCTATGTTGCCGGACAAATTGATAAGTGGATTGAAAAGGGCGGTAAACGTTCTGATGTAGCCATTCTCTATCGCTCTAATGCACAATCTCAGCCTCATGAATATGAGCTCGTTAAACGTGGTGTGCCTTATCGGGTTTATGGCGGTCTGCGCTTCTATGATCGGGCTGAAATTAAAGATGCGCTCGCTTATATGAGATTACTGGCCAATCGTCAGGATGATGCGGCATTAGAACGTATTATTAACACACCGACTCGAGGCATTGGACAGCGAACACTTGATATTATTCGCCAGACCGCCAAAGAAAAGCAGCAAAATCTATGGCAAACAGCCATACAGCTCATTGCTGATAAAGGCTTAAGCGCACGAGCAGCCACCTCTGTACAAAAATTTATTGACCTGATTGATGAGCTGCAAATCAATGAGACTGAAAGTATGAGTCTGGCTGAACAAGTCACTCATGTGGTTGAAGTCTCATTACTCAAAGAATTTCATGGCAAGGAAAATAGTGAACGGGCCCAGGCGAAAGTTGAAAATCTGGATGAACTGGTCAATGCCGCAAAACGCTTTGATGATGAAGGCGATCCATTATTAGAAGCAGTCAAAGAAGGTTTGTTAACAGGCAATGAACGACAGGACAATCATCCATCACAACCCGATCCAATGGCAGAATTTCTGGCTCACGCCGCTCTGGAAGCCGGCGAAGGACAGGCTGAAGAATGGGAAGACTGCATTCAATTGATGTCACTGCATAGTGCTAAAGGACTGGAATTTGAACTGGTTTTTCTTTGCGGCCTTGATCAGGGGCTTTTCCCTCATAAAAATGCCTTACAGGATTATGTCGGCGGACGACTTGAAGAAGAACGTCGTCTTTGCTATGTTGGCATTACCAGAGCCAGACAGCAGCTTCACCTCAGCCATGCAGAAAGCCGCACCATATATGGTCGTAGTGAGTTAAGTTATCCTTCACAGTTTTTATCAGAGATACCTGCGTCACTGGTTACACAAGTCAGAGCAACTCAGAATAGCAATATCTCAAGCACTTATTCCAGCTCTAAATTGAGTACCCGCAATCACTCTGATGATGATAGTGCTGTTTATATTGGTCAACGAGTCAACCATAAGAAGTTCGGCGAGGGGATAGTCATTGATATTGAAGGCAGTGGTGCCAGAGCAAGAGTACAGGTTAATTTTGATCACAACGGCACTCGATGGCTAATGCTGAATATTGCCAATTTATTGTAGACTCAGCATTGCTAAAAAAGCCGTTTATGTTAATAAACAAAAAATTTTACAGGATATAAAAATAATGAAAAGACGTGATTTTATAAAAGGGGTCAGTGCCGGTTCAGTCGCTACTGCCAGTATGGTAGGTGGTATTAAAACAGCCTCTGCTGCAAAAACCATTAAATGGAAAATGGTGACATCCTGGCCAAAAAATTTTCCCGGCCTTGGTATGGGGGCAAATTTTCTTGCTAAAACCATTAATGAAATGAGCGGCGGACGTTTAAAAGTAAAAGTCTATGGCGCAAATGAAATTGTACCGGCATTAGAAGTATTTGACGCTGTTTCAAGAGGTACAGCACAAATGGGTCATAGTGGCGCCTATTACTGGAAAGGCAAACACCCTGCCACTCAGTTTTTCACCTCCGTTCCCTTTGGCCTGACAGCCCAGGAAATGAATGGCTGGCTCTATCATGGCGGCGGGATGAAACTCTGGGAAGAACTCTACGACAAGTTTAACCTGATCCCCAATGCCGCCGGTAATACGGGAGTGCAGATGGGCGGCTGGTTCAATAAAGAAATTAATAACGTTGAAGATCTTAAAGGTCTGAAAATGCGTATTCCGGGGATGGGTGGTGAAGTATTGAAACAAGCCGGCGGCACACCGGTTACCTTACCTGGTGGTGAAATTTATACCTCTATGCAGTCTGGTGCAATCGATGCAACCGAGTGGGTTGGTCCCTATAATGATATGGCTTTTGGTTTATATAAAGTGGCTAAATTTTATTATCACCCTGGTTGGCATGAGCCGGGTTCTACGATGGAAGCAATGATTAATAAAGATGCTTTTAATGCATTGCCCAAGGATCTGCAAAAAATTGTCCGGGCCGCATGTCGTGTTGCCAATCAGGATATGCTGGCTGATTACACGGCTAGAAATAATCAGGCATTACAAACATTAATTAGCAAACATAAGGTTGAAATGCGTCAGTATCCTGATGATGTGATTAAAAAATTACATGCACTATCAACCAATGTCGTAGCAAAAGTAGGCGAACATGATGAACTCTCAAGCAGAATTCACCAGTCTTTCCTTGAGTTTAAAAACAATGTCATTCAATGGAGCAGAGTCAGTGAACAGGGCTATATGAAAGCGCGCGCATTAAGTTGAAATCAGGTCGGCTTAGTGGTATCACTTAGTTATCTTTTCTAAGCCGGCTTTTCTTATCAACAGGTTCTGCAATTTATACCTTTTGCTCTAAGATTTCCTGTTGCAGGTTATTCAGCTTAATTAACACCTCTTCACTCAGTCCTTTCAACTCTGGCAGCATTCCTATTGCTTCTGCCTGTTTACCATCAACACATAGTTGCAATAACTTTTTACCAAGAATATGTGTCTTTTCATGAGGTTGTTCTAATTCATTGTAACAGGCTAAGTGCTGATATTTTTCTTTTCCCGTATGGTAATACCACTTACCTAAACGACAATGTTCATGTGAACTTAAATCAAATAATGCACATTCTGAGCTATATTTTTCTACGGACTTAATTATATTTTTTATTCCTGACAAATGATCACTATGAGCAATAAGTAATGGAAAATCAGAAATATCCCATGTCGTTTCAGACCATAATAACCAGTTGGGATCAGGCTGCCATGTCTTCGCCCACTTAAGCACCTTATCCGATTTTAATGGTTTTGAAATACCGTACCCCTGAGCCATGTCACAACCAAGTCGTAATAACATGACACCATGCGCACCCGACTCAACACCTTCAGCAACCACCTGACATTTAAAAATATCAGCCAGACTGATAATTCCTTCAACAATAGCACGATCACCTTTGTCAGAAAGCATATCAAAGACAAAAGACTTATCAATTTTAAGTTGATTGGCGGGTAATTGTTTCAGGTAAGAAAGTGATGCATACCCCGAACCAAAATCATCCAGAGCAATTGAAACATCTCGTTCATGACAGGCAACTATAATTTCACTGACTTTATTCGTGTCTTGAAGTGCTGCCGATTCCAGTACTTCAAGTTCAATATGGTTTGCAGGAATATCAGAATTGTCTGCAAGCACCTGATCAAGCTTTTCAATAAAATCTGATGCCTGAAATTGTTTTGCAGCAATATTAATAGCCAGATGAAAATCAAAACCAGACTCAAGCCAGTGTCGCAGTTGTTGTATTGCCTGATTAAAAACCCAGTCGCCAATACGCACAATAAGTGCATTGTCTTCACAAAGTGGTATAAACTTATCCGGAGCAATGATACCCACATCAGGATCATTCCAACGGATAAGTGCTTCAAAACCATAAATTTTCCCTGTGCGCATATTCACTTTTGGCTGATAAACCAGGAAAAATTCATCATTTTCTAAAGCCGTCTCAAGGCGTTGTCGCTGTTGCTCTTTATGTGTGGTAAGCTGATTTGAGTGAACATCAAATAAATGATATTGATTACGTCCCTTCTGTTTGGCGATATACATAGCCTGATCAGAATGG
>JAHXHI010000215.1 GCA_025656775.1 gamma proteobacterium symbiont of Bathyaustriella thionipta | reverse complement strand
GAAAATGTAAACTTACTGCGAAAAGTTTATTCCTGTCCTTACTTTATCCCTTGTATAATAATGACTTTTCGGTTCACCGGACTTTGCTGGTATAAATGCATTACCTTTTTCTTTACTAGAAAATACATAACGAATCTATCCCGATAAAACAGTTACTTATTCAGAATTTCAAACTGAATATTAACTATCTAAATTGCTTAATTCCGTTTTAAGCTGATAACGTTCTTTATCTTTCTGGCGACGTTTGCGACGCTCATTATGGAAAGTCAAACCTGTTCCAGCTGGAATCAGACGACCAACAATCACATTTTCTTTTAAGCCGCGCAGATCATCCATTTTGCCACTCACCGATGCTTCAGTCAGTACTCGCGTTGTTTCCTGGAATGATGCCGCTGAAATAAAGGACTCTGTTGCTAAAGAAGTTTTTGTAATCCCTAATAATAAACGCTGGTATGTGGTCGGCATCTTGCCTTCTTTTTCCATACGTAAATTTTCTTCAACAATCGCAGAATATTCTACTTGTTCACCTTTGATAAAGTGAGTATCACCCGGATCAACAATTTCTGCCCGTTTAATCATCTGACGAACAATAACTTCAATGTGCTTGTCATTAATTTTTACACCCTGCAGACGGTAAACTTCCTGAACTTCATTAACAATATAATTGGTCAACTCCTGCTCACCTTTCAAGCGCAGAATGTCATGTGGATTTGGAGAACCGTCAGAAATGACTTCACCCTTTTCTACATGCTCACCTTCAAAGACATTAATATGACGCCACTTAGGTAATAATTCTTCATAAGGTTTGCCTTCTTTAGGTGTGATCACCAGGCGTTGCTTACCTTTTGTTTCCTTACCAAAGCTGACGACACCAGAAATTTCAGCCAGAATCGATGGCTCTTTGGGTTTTCTTGCTTCAAATAAATCAGCAACACGCGGCAGACCACCGGTAATATCCTTAGTTTTTGAGGATTCCTGAGGAATACGAGCGACCGCATCACCAACACCCACACTATCACCATCAGCATGTTTCACCATGGCACCACCCGGCAAGGCATATTGTGCAGGGATATCAGTACCGACAATATTCAAATCATTGCCATCGGTATCGATTAGCTTCACCATTGGACGCAGGTCTTTAGCACTGCCTGAGCGCTGCTTAGGATCAATAACCACTAATGAGCTTAACCCAGTAATCGTATCTGTTTCTTTATTGACGGTGACACCTTCAATAAAGTCAATAAAACGAACAACACCCGCTACTTCAGTAATAACCGGATGGGTATGCGGATCCCAGTTAGCAACCACATCACCACCATTCGCTTCAGAACCATCGGATACTGATAAAGATGCACCATAAGGCACTTTATAGCGTTCACGTTCACGACCATGACTGTCAACAACGGTCAATTCACCTGAACGGGAAACAGCAATATTATTACCCGTCGCTTCATTTAATACCGTTTTGATATTATGTAATCTGACCAGGCCTGTTGATTTAACTTCGATACTATTAACCGATGCTGCACGAGAAGCCGCACCACCAATATGGAAGGTACGCATGGTTAACTGTGTACCAGGCTCACCAATAGACTGTGCAGCAATAACACCCACTGACTCGCCCATATTAACCTTATGTCCTCGTGCCAGGTCACGTCCATAACAGGTCGCACAAATACCATGACGGGTTTCACAGGCTATGGGTGAGCGTACTTTCATATGGTCGACATTGAGTTCTTCTAATTTGTCACACCATGCTTCGTCTATCAGCGTTCCCTTTGGAACAATGACTTTATCACTGTTTGCTTTAATCACATCTTCAGCAACAATTCGACCCAGTACTCTTTCACGTAGTGGTTCAACAACATCACCACCTTCAATTAGAGACTGAACCATGACACCATCTTCAGTACCACAGTCGTCTTCTACAACAACCAGATCCTGTGATGCATCAACCAGACGACGTGTCAGATAACCTGAGTTAGCAGTTTTAAGTGCCGTATCGGCCAGACCTTTACGTGCCCCGTGAGTTGAAATAAAGTACTGAAGTACGCTTAAACCTTCACGGAAGTTAGCGGTAATCGGTGTTTCAATAATGGAACCATCCGGTTTAGCCATCAAACCGCGCATTCCGGATAACTGCCTGATCTGCGCTGCACTACCACGAGCACCTGAGTCAGCCATCATATAAACAGAGTTAAATGAGGTTTGTTTAATCACATCGCCTTTTACAGGAATTGTGTCTTTAATGTCATCAGGTACGATATCTTTTAATGATTGTCCGGATACGGTCGATGTGGGTACATAATCAATTTCAATCGAGTCTGTTTCCAGATTATCCATCATCGATTTGGCAACCGATTCATTAGCATGAGTCCAGATATCAATGACTTTGTTATAACGTTCACCGTTGGTTACTAATCCAGATTCATATTGCTCCTGAATTTCTTTTACCTCTTCTTCGGCTTCATCAATAATGGTATATTTTTCATCAGGAATCACCATATCATTAACACCGAATGATGCACCTGAACGTGCCGCGTAACCAAAACCTGTATACATCAGCTGATCAGCAAATATGACCGTTTCTTTTAGCCCGACATTACGATAACAGGCATTAATTAAGCCTGAAATTGCTTTTTTGGATAAATCTTTATTCATCAGATCGAATGATAACCCAGGAGGCAGGATCTTGGATAAGATGGTACGACCCACAGTGGTGTCTACCACACGGGATTTTTCAACCAAGTCACCCTCTTCATTTTCAAAGGATTCTGTAATTCTTGATTTAACTTTTGCATGCAATACTGCATGGCCGGTTTCGTAGGCACGCTCTGCTTCCATTTGATCAGCAAACATCATACCTTCACCTTTACTATTGATGAGTTCACGTGTCATATAGTACAAACCCAGTACCACGTCCTGAGAAGGTACAATAATCGGCTCACCATTGGCAGGTGACAGAATATTGTTCGTTGCCATCATCAATGAGCGGGCTTCAAGCTGTGCTTCAATCGACAAAGGAATATGAACCGCCATCTGGTCACCATCAAAGTCAGCATTAAATGCAGTACAGACTAATGGGTGTAACTGAATTGCTTTACCTTCAATAAGTACAGGTTCAAATGCCTGAATACCTAAACGGTGAAGTGTTGGTGCACGGTTAAGCATGATTGGATGTTCACGAATCACTTCTTCAAGAATATCCCAGACTTCCGGACCTTCACGCTCGACCATTTTCTTGGCCGCTTTAATGGTTGTTGCCAGACCGCGTAATTCTAATTTACTAAAAATAAATGGTTTGAAGAGTTCCAATGCCATTTTCTTAGGTAAACCACATTGATGTAGACGTAAGGTAGGGCCAACCACGATCACTGAACGACCAGAATAGTCAACACGCTTACCCAGCAGGTTCTGACGGAAACGACCTTGCTTACCTTTGATCATATCAGCCAAAGATTTTAACGGGCGTTTATTTGAGCCGGTTATTGCACGTCCACGACGTCCATTATCTAATAACGCATCAACCGATTCCTGCAGCATACGTTTTTCATTTCGCACAATGATATCAGGTGCATTCAGTTCTAATAAACGTTTTAGACGATTATTACGGTTAATGACTCGACGATACAGATCATTCAAATCTGAGGTAGCAAACCGTCCGCCTTCTAATGGAACCAAAGGACGTAAATCAGGTGGCAGAACAGGAAGAATGGTCATTACCATCCATTCAGGCTTATTATTGGATTCCTGAAAGGCTTCCATTAATTTCAGACGTTTACTGAATTTTTTCAGTTTAGTTTCTGATTCTGTACCTGCCATGTCTTCACGAATGGTGGCAATTTCTTTTTCTACGTTGATGGCTTTAAGCAGCTCACGAACGGCTTCTGCACCCATACGTGCATCAAAGTCATCCCCATATTCTTCAATAGCATCCAGATATTGCTCATCTGTTAAGATCTGGTTTTTTTCTAAAGTAGTCATACCTGGATCAATAACAACAAACGCTTCAAAATAAAGCACGCGCTCAATATCACGCAGGGTCATATCTAAAATAAGTCCCATACGAGAGGGTAATGACTTTAGATACCAGATATGCGCAACAGGACTGGCCAGGTCAATATGTCCCATACGATCACGACGGACCTTGGACTGAGTGACTTCAACACCACATTTTTCACAAATAACACCACGATGTTTAAGACGCTTATATTTACCGCATAAGCATTCGTAATCTTTTACCGGACCAAAGATTTTGGCACAGAATAAACCATCCCGTTCTGGCTTAAACGTACGGTAGTTAATTGTTTCTGGTTTTTTTACTTCACCATAAGACCATGATTTGATCTTTGCTGGTGAGGCAAGTCCTATACGGATGGCGTCAAAATCGTCGAATTGATTTTGCTGTTTTATGAGATTTAATAAATCTTTCAACTTGATATCCTCTACTAAAGCGCCATGTGAGAAAAACGCTATCGTTTGTTCTCAATAATTTTATTGTTTGTGAACACTAGCTTCTAGCCGTCTACTGACTAGAAGTCAGGTAAGAACAGTCTTTAATCAACCTGTTCCAGTTCAATATCGATACCCAGAGCACGTATTTCTTTAAGTAATACGTTAAATGATTCTGGCATTCCAGCATCAATACGATGATCACCATCAACAATGTTTTTATACATTCTGGTACGACCTTGTACATCATCAGACTTCACAGTCAGCATTTCCTGCAGGGTATAGGCTGCCCCATAAGCTTCCAGTGCCCATACTTCCATTTCTCCGAAGCGCTGTCCACCAAACTGAGCCTTACCACCCAACGGCTGCTGTGTTACCAGACTATAAGGTCCTGTGGAACGGGCATGCATTTTGTCATCAACCAGGTGATTCAACTTCAGCATATACATATAACCAACAGTGACAGGTCGATCGAACTTATTACCTGTTCTGCCGTCATAGAGTACTGACTGACCAGAGCTGTCATAGCCTGCAAGTTCAAGCATACGCTTGATTTCGCTTTCTGCTGCACCATCAAACACAGGTGTTGCCATTGGCACACCACCTTTCAGGTTGTTGCACAGCTTGATAATTTCTTCATCGGTGAGACTATCAAGATCTTCTTTAACACCTTCACTTTCGTTATAGATTGCATGCAGGTATTGACGCAGTTTATCGATTTTTTCTGCTTCAGCTGATTTTTCCTGCAGCATATTTCCGATTTTCAGACCTAGACCACGAGCAGCCCAGCCAAGGTGAGTTTCCAATACCTGACCGACATTCATTCGAGAAGGTACACCCAGCGGGTTCAAAACAATATCAACTGTTCTGCCGTCTTCAAGATAAGGCATATCTTCAACCGGTACAATCGTTGAAATAACACCCTTATTACCGTGACGTCCTGCCATTTTGTCTCCAGGCTGAACGCGACGTTTAACCGCCATATAGACCTTAACCATCTTTAGCACACCCGGTGCTAAATCATCACCGGCAACAATTTTCTGGCGTTTTTCTTCAAAGTGATCATCAAATTCTTTTCTGGAATTTTCTAATTGCTCCGATAATTTAACCAATTGTTCCTGTTGTTCTGTATCACGTAATTTGATATCAAACCATTTACTGCGCTGTGGGATTTCAGCAAGTATCTCAGCGGTGACTTTATCACCTGCTTTCATACCTGGACCACCGTCAACAATCTGCTCAAGTATAATACGTTCGACACGACTATAAGTGTCTTCCTCAACAATACGGAATTGATCCATCATGTCTTTGCGTACAGCCGTTAGCGCATCTTCTTCAATAGACTTGGCTCGTGCATCTTTTTCCAGACCATCACGAGTGAAGACCTGTACATCGATAATGGTTCCGACTTTACTGCCTGATACCCGCAAGGATGTGTCTTTTACATCAGATGCTTTTTCACCAAAGATAGCACGTAGTAATTTTTCTTCCGGAGTTAATTGTGTTTCACCTTTTGGTGTCACTTTACCCACCAGAATATCACCGCCTTTAACTTCAGCACCAATATAAACAATGCCGGATTCATCCAGTTTTGCCAGTGCTGATTCACCCACATTTGGAATATCACTGGTAATTTCTTCTGAACCTAATTTGGTATCGCGAGCAATACAAGTCAGCTCTTCGATATGGATTGTGGTAAAACGATCTTCTTCAACCATTCTTTCGGAAATAAGGATGGAATCTTCAAAGTTATATCCGTTCCATGGCATGAAGGCAATCATCATATTTTGCCCAAGCGC
Organism: gamma proteobacterium symbiont of Bathyaustriella thionipta; assembly: GCA_025656775.1. Lineage (GTDB taxonomy): Bacteria > Pseudomonadota > Gammaproteobacteria > GRL18 > GRL18 > GRL18. Next base: position 6,723 of record JAHXHI010000215.1, on the reverse strand, counting down.
CAACTCACCAATATCGGTTGACGGGCCATCCGCCAGTACATCACCACGAGCAATTAAATCACCTTCCATTACTAATGGGCGCTGATTAATACAGGTGTTCTGATTCGAACGGGTATATTTGGTCAGATTATAGATATCAACACCCGATTCACCCGGCAGTGTCTCATCATCGTTAACGCGAATGACAATACGAGAAGCATCGACTTTATCAATAATACCACCACGGCGTGCTACAGCAGCAACACCTGAGTCAATGGCAACAGTACGTTCCATACCGGTACCCACTAACGGCTTATCCGCTTTGAGTGTCGGTACTGCCTGACGCTGCATGTTTGACCCCATTAACGCACGGTTAGCATCATCATGCTCCAGAAATGGAATCATTGATGCGGCTACCGAGACAATCTGTCTGGGTGAAACATCCATATAATTTATTTTATCAGGTGAATAGGTCGTAAATTCATTTAAGTGACGACAATTAACAATACTATCCGTTAATTTACCTTTATCATCAATGTTGGCATTAGCCTGTGCAATAATAAATTCAGATTCATCAATGGCTGATAAATAATCAATTTCATCCGTTAAAACACCATCAACTATCTTTCGATAGGGTGACTCAAGAAAACCATAATCATTCGTCCGTGCATAAACAGATAGCGAGTTAATCAAACCAATGTTTGGACCCTCTGGTGTTTCAATCGGGCATACACGACCATAGTGAGTTGGGTGTACGTCACGAACCTCAAAACCAGCACGCTCACGAGTTAAACCGCCAGGGCCTAAGGCTGAAACACGACGTTTATGAGTAATTTCGGATAATGGATTATTTTGATCCATAAATTGTGATAGCTGACTGGAACCAAAGAACTCTTTTATTGCAGCAGAAACCGGCTTAGCATTAATTAATTCCTGCGGCATCAGATTATCAGCTTCTGCTAATGTCAGGCGTTCTTTAACAGCACGTTCAACTCGAACCAGTCCCACACGGAACTGATTTTCAGCCATTTCGCCCACACTGCGTACACGACGGTTACCCAGATGGTCAATATCATCAACAACACCCTTGCCATTTTTAATATCCAACAGGGTATTAATCACAGCGATAATATCATCATTCGATAGCGTGCCTTCACCCGTCAGATCTTCAAGTCCGATACGGCGGTTAAACTTCATACGACCCACAGCTGATAAATCATAACGTTCATCTGTAAAGAACAGATTAGCAAATAATGCTTCCGCAGCTTCTTTAGTGGGTGGCTCACCTGGACGCATCATACGATAGATCTCAACCTGAGCTTCAAGCTGTGTAGTTGAACTATCGATACGCAGTGTTTCTGAAATAAATGGACCTTCATCAAGCTCATTCGTGTAAATTGTTTTTATTTCAGTAGCATTAGCTTCAAGTAATTTTTCTAATAACTCTTCAGTAATTTCATCATTTGCATTGGCAACAATTTCACCTGTTTCACTATCAACGATGTTTTTAGCCAGAGCTCTGCCATGCAATATTTCCAGTGGAACCTTTATGTATTGAAGACCAGATTTATCAATCTGGCGTACCAGGCGCGCTGTAATTCTACGTCCTTGCTCAACCAGTACATTACCCTTGTCATCTATAATGTCAAAGTTATAGGTTTCACCACGCATTCTTTCAGAAACAAGTTTTAACTCTGCACCTTCTGCTTTGATTTTAAATTCTTCAAAATCAAAGAACATATCCAGCATGTCTTCTGATTCATAACCTAAGGCTCTAAGAAGAATAGTGGCCGGTAATTTACGACGTCTGTCAATACGAACAAAAACATTATCTTTTGGATCAAACTCAAAATCTAACCAGGAACCACGATACGGGATAACACGCGCATTAAATAATAATTTGCCTGATGAATGTGTTTTACCCTTATCATGATCAAAGAAAACGCCGGGACTTCTATGTAATTGAGAAACAATAACTCGCTCAGTACCATTAATAATAAAAGTACCATTACCTGTCATTAATGGAATTTCTCCCATAAAAACTTCTTGCTCACGAATATCTTTTACTTTCTTATTTTTTGCACTGGATTCTTTGTCATAAATGATCAGTCGTAACTTCACTCGTAAAGGTGCGGAATAAGTCACACCTCTGGTACGACATTCTCTTTCATCAAATGCAGGTTTACCCAATCGATAACTAATGTATTCAAGGGCAGCATTGCCTGAAAAGCTAACGATTGGAAAAACAGATTTAAAAGCACCTTCCAGGCCAACTTCTCCACGCCCTTCAGGATTAACATCAGACTGCAAGAACTTGCGGAATGAATCCAGCTGTATAGCAAGCAGGTAAGGTACATCCATCACACCTTTAGATATACCAAAATTTTTACGAATACGTTTTTTTTCTGTAAATGAATAGGCCATTTATATTCCCGAGCTGTCTCTGTTTAAAGTCACTATTAAGTCAATAGTAACCGTCTAAGCGTGTGTATTGTAAATCCAGGCAAGAGTTCTGATTGAATTTTCATTGACACATTCGAGTTATCTCAAGTATGTACCCTGTGCGAATAAATGATGTGCAGGATATATAATTCAAATAATTCTGTTAAAAAATTACGCTGAAATAATTTGTATATTTAGAAACGGAAAAAGGCCGGTGGTCAAGACCACCGGCCATTTTCATTTTTACCGTGACAATTGTATCTAAAACGATAAATTGCCTGACGATAAAAAGTGCGTTGCCTTACTTAAGTTCGACAGTTGCACCAGCTTCTTCAAGCTGCTTCTTAACATCTTCAGCTTCAGCTTTGTCAACGCCTTCTTTAACTGCAGCAGGTGCACCGTCAACCATGCCTTTTGCTTCTTTAAGACCCAGACCCGTGATAGCTCGAACAGCCTTAATAACGTTTACTTTCTTGTCGCCTACTGCAGCAAGAATAACATTAAATTCAGTTTGCTCTGCAGCAGCACCACCAGCATCACCGCCAGCAGCAGGTGCAGCAGCCACTGCAACTGCAGCAGTTACACCAAATTTTTCTTCCATTGCTTCAACAAGTTCAACAACTTCCATTACAGACATATTAGCAATTGCTTCTAACATTTCGTCTTTAGATACAGCCATTTTCAACTCCAAATTTTCAAGTTATTTATACTAAATAGTTAAATAACCGGTTGGTTTACCATTCAAATTAAATTCATATAACATGTTTTAAAATAACCACGTTATATCGTATATATTAGCTTTAATTAGCTAAAAGCCTTAACTAGCTTCCTTCTGATCGCGAACAGCTGCGATAGTACGAACCAGTTTTGTATGCGGCTCTGCCAGAGTACGAACGAATTTCGAAATAGGTGCTTTCATAACAGACATCAACATGCCGATTGCTTGATCCTTAGTAGGCATCTTAGCAAGCACTTTAACATCTTCAGGTGCAAGCAATTTACCGCCGATAGAGACGATTTTTACTTCCAGCTTGTCATTTTCTTTCACGAATTCAGAGATTACACGACCTGCTGCACCTGGATCTTCCTGTGAAAAAGCAAGAACCAGTGAACCGGTCAGTTCACTTTGAATACATTCGAATTCTGTTCCCTCTACAGCGCGTCTTGCCAGGGTATTTTTAACCACACGAAGATAAACACCATCAGCACGTGCTTTAACACGCAGATCGTTCATATCGTTTGATTCAATACCTTGATAGACAGCACCGACGACAGAGTGTGCATTAGCGGCAATTTCAGCTACTTCAGCGACAATCGCTTTTTTACCTTCAATAGATAAAGCCACTACAACTCACCTCTCGTTTATGATGTTTGATTATTCTTAGATAATCACTCATCAGGTTTCAGATAATTACAGTTATTTCTAGCAATCATGTAGAAAAAACGGTAATCATTTAACGATGTTTCTTAAGCATCCGAGGAGCATTTTGAATTACACCGTCTGCGTGGGCTTCTTTTATTAAAAAAACTATTAAGAGCAAGCTCACCCACGGTCTTTGACGTCCACCAACTATTAATTATTTAAAATTATGATAATGGTAAACCAAAGCCTTTGTACCCAAAGCAATTTGTTGCTTTTAGGGTAAAGAATATATCAGTATTATTTGAGCGCGATACTAGACTGTTCAACAGTCAGACCAGGACCATGCGTGGTAGAAACACTGATTTTCTTAAAATAAATACCTTTTGCTGAAGCGGGCTTCGCTTTTTGCAAATCAACAACCAATGCTTCCAGATTACCTTGTAACGCTGATGCATCAAAACCAATTTTACCAATAGAACAGTGAATAATACCGCCCTTATCAGCACGAAAACGAACCTGACCAGCTTTTGCATTGTTTACGGCAGTCACAACATCGGGTGTTACTGTGCCGACTTTAGGATTTGGCATTAAACCACGAGGTCCCAGGATCTGACCTAATTGGCCGACAACACGCATGGCATCAGGCGTTGCTATCACAACATCAAAGTCCATATCACCACCTTTGATTTGTGCAGCCAGATCATCAAAACCAACGATATCAGCACCCGCTTCTGTCGCTTTCGTTGCATTTTCACCTTGAGCAAAAACAGCAACACGCACCGTTTTACCTGTACCATTTGGTAATACACAGGCACCACGTACATTTTGATCAGATTTACGAGGATCAATTCCAAGATTGACACTAATGTCAACTGATTCTTCAAATTTAGACGCAGGCAAAGATTTTAATAACTCAACAGCCTCACTAAAGCCATATAATTTACCTGGCTCTACTTTTTCATTAATTAGTTTTTGCTTTTTAGACAATGCCATGATTATTCAACTCCCTCAGTCTCGATACCCATACTTCTGGCCGTACCAGCAATGGTACGCACGGCTGCGTCCATATCAGCAGCAGAGAGATCTTCCATCTTAGTGTTAGCAATTTCTTCTAACTGTGCCCGGTTCACTTTACCAACTTTATCACGGTTAGGAACACCTGAACCACTCTTGATGCCGGCCGCTTTTTTTAGTAAAACAGCAGCAGGTGGAGTTTTGGTAATAAATGTAAAACTGCGATCGTTAAATACAGTAATAACAACCGGGACTGGCATGCCTTTTTCAAGACTATCTGTCTTGGCATTAAATGCTTTACAGAATTCCATGATGTTAACACCATGCTGACCCAAAGCGGGACCAACTGGTGGACTTGGATTTGCAGAGCCTGCGGCTACCTGCAACTTAATATATGCTTCAATTTTTTTAGCCATAATTTCCTCTATTGGGTATATCGCCTTACGAGCGCTGCCACCTATATTAATAAGAAGCGAACACTTCAGGCTCCCCTGTGAATGCAGCCAGATATTATACCCGACAAACAACAATAGCGCCACAATTATCTCAATTATGACGCTATATAAATTTTTTAAGCATTTAGTTTATGTTTTACACAAACCTTCGAGCTATTTCTTAGCGCTAGGTTTTTTCTACCTGTATAAATTGTAAATCAACCGGTGTTGAACGACCAAAGATGCTCACTGATACACGCATTCTGCTTTTATCGTAATCAACTTCTTCAACGACACCATTGAAGTCATTAAATGGTCCGTCAATTATTCGTACCAGTTCACCTGCTTCAAATAGAACTTTAGGTCTTGGTTTATCAGTACCTTCCTGTATTCTATTCAGAATTGAATCGACTTCTTTTTGACTAATTGGTGCTGGTTCATCTTTTTTACCACCAATAAAACCAAGTACTCTTGGTGCGTCTTTCACCAGATGCCAGGTGTCATCATCCATTTCCATTTCAACAAGGACATACCCGGGAAAGAATTTACGTTCGCTTCTGCGTTTTTTCCCGTCTCTCATTTCTACAACTTCTTCAGTTGGAACAAGAATTTCACCAAACTTTGATTGCATATCAAAACGAATAATACGTTCTTCTAAAGAGCGTTTTACTGACTTTTCATAGCCAGAAAAAGCTTGTACTACATACCAGCGTAATGACATTTTATTATCCCTGACCTGTCAACAATCGAATACCCCAAGCAATAACCTGGTCAAAGCTCCAGAGAATAATACCAACAATAACCACCATAACACCCACAGTTAGTGTTGTTTGTGTCGTCTCTTTTTTGCTGGGCCATACGACTTTTTTCATTTCGACGACTGACGCTCGAATAAAAGCAATGCTCGAGGCGCCTTTTTCAGTTTTTGCCGCAATAAGAAAGGCTATAATGACTCCTGCAACCACACCAAGAACTCTGTATAACACAGAAATTTCATCTTGCGAGTAATAAACAAAGAGAGAAGCTGCAATAACGAGGATTGCAATGATTAATTTTATTTTATCTGCCATTAAATTATCTGAATGCTTAATTTAGTCCTTTAAAAAATATTTTTTCTAAGAACTTTTATTTGTACGAGAAACAGCACAGGCATTAATATGACTGTGCTAGATCCGATAAAGTGGCAGGCCAGGAGGGAGTCGAACCCCCAACCCCCGGTTTTGGAGACCGGTGCTCTGCCAATTGAGCTACTAGCCTAGAGTTGAATAATATTTCTACGAAGCGGATTGGCTTTCGCTACGTTTGTTTTCGCCAAACGCTATACATTCAGAGAAAACAAAGAAATTTAAAGCTTTTATTCAGGAAGCTTTTATTCTATATGCCGTTTAAGGTATTCGGTTTTTTATTCAATAACCTTAGCAACAACACCCGCACCAACAGTACGCCCGCCTTCACGAATCGCGAAGCGTAATCCGTCTTCCATTGCAATCG
>JAHXHI010000332.1 GCA_025656775.1 gamma proteobacterium symbiont of Bathyaustriella thionipta | reverse complement strand
TCATCGATAGTTAATAGCGATTCGGTTATAAAAAATTATTTTTAGCCGTTAATTTATCAAAATATTTAGGTTCACCGGTTTTTGCTGAATTAAAATGCTTAAACTGTAGTTTTTTTTTTAATTCAGGCACAATGGCAAGATAGTCTTCATCAGTTCGTACGCCATTGAGCATGTATTTTCTTTTTAACGGAGTTGATAGACCCTTAATTTTCGATTTCATGTAGATCCCTTTTCTTGCTGTAGTCAGGATCTCTGTGGATATATCCGTACCTAAAATTTGCCAGGGACTGCTCAAACCCATGCTGTCTGCCAGCGTCATTGCAATGCTATAAGGCTCTTCACCGCTTGAACTGGCAGCACTCCAGACATTAACTGTTTGTGAAACAGGGCAGTCTTTTGTCTGTTTTTTTAAAAATTTAAAATGTTTTTCTTCTCGAAAAAACCAGGTTTCATTGGTGGTTAATAAATCAATAAAACGCTGCATTTCACCTGTACCGGCTAGTTCATCCTTTTTTAAATAATGAAAATAGTCATCATAACCGTCCAGATTGAGTGCAACCAGACGTTTTCTTAAGCGTCCGGCAACTAATGACCGTTTAGCATCGGACATTGATATACCGGCTTTTTTGTGAATAAGCTGACGTAATTTTTCAAAAATATTAAGACTTAGTTCAAAGGATGCAAGTTTGTTCATTGATATCTGATAAACTCCTAATGAACGACTCTATTGCCTTTGCTGGCAATTGATTTTTGTTTGAGTGAATCAAAATATTGATGTTCACTACCCACAACATGCTTGATTAAACTGGGTATATCTAATACGAGTGCCACCATGCCGCTGCCCAGAATAGTGAAACCGGCAAAACCGGATAAGCCTTTAAATACACGTCCTAAAGGTTTAATAACCGCCTGTACTTCACCTAAGAGTTCATCAACCACCAGGCCTATTTTTTTATTGGAAAATTCAACAACAACAAGGTTATGACGCTCTCTGCCTGAATGCGTCATATAGGTCTCATTATATTGTTCATTATCAACATCAAAATATTCTTTTAAATGAATAATAGGTAGTACATCATCCCTTAATGTGATGTAATTTTGAACAGTAGCTTCTTCAATTTGAGCAGGTGTCAGGGTAAGGCATTCATGTACCATATCAAGTGGGAATATATAAGATTCATTATCTATGCTGACATTAAAACCATCAATAATCGCCAGTGTGAGTGGTAACTGAATGGTAATCGTAGTACCCACACCCAACTCTGAGTCAATATAAACATTTCCCCGGAGCGATTCAATATTGCGTCGTACTACATCCATGCCAACACCACGTCCGGAAATATTGCTGATTTCCTGAGCAGTTGAAAAGCCTGCAGCAAAGATCAAATTAAAACATTCTTGCCTGGTGAGTTTATTGTGCTCATCAATAATGCCTTTTTCAAGTGCTTTTTCCCTTAATGCATGATGATCCAGACCTTTACCATCATCAATGATCTGAATGGTGATATAACCTGCTTCATGTTGAGCTTGCAGGGTGATTATGCCTTCTTCTGGCTTACCTGCACGTTGGCGTTCATCAGGCATTTCAATGCCATGATCAAGAGAATTTCTAATAAGATGCATGAGCGGATCACCAATTTTTTCGATGACAGTTTTATCTAGTTCAGTATCAGCACCATAGATTTCTAATTTTATTTCTTTATTAAGATCTTTAGATATATCTCGAATAACACGATGAAAGCGATTAAATGTCATGCCAATAGGCACCATACGCAGACCAAGAGCGATTTCACGCAGTTCTTCTAAAGACATGGTTAAACCTTCCATGGTTTCTTCCAGTTCTTCATTCTGTATCGTTTCGGTTATCTGATTGAGCTTAGCGCCGTTTATAACCAGCTCACCAACCAGATTAATTAATTTATCCAGTTTACCTGAATCGACTTTAACAAAGTTCAGAGCTTTTTGTTTCTGTTCTCTGACTTTTGATTGCTTGTTGAGTGCTTCTTCAACGACTTCTTTGTGTACTATTTTGTTTTCTATCAGTATATCGCCGGTTAGATTCTGTGATGCAAGCTCTCCTGCATCAATGTTTTCCTTTTGCTGATTTAACACATGTTGCAGTTCATCGGCTGTCAGACTGCCTGTTTGTATTAATATTTGTCCAAGAGCCATCTCTTCTTCGGGTAATTGTTCAATAAGATGTTTGTAGTCAGAAAAATGTGTTTGAGGTGCAAGAATGGTGAGTTTACAATCATCTAAAAATTGAAATATTTCACTGATAACCTCTTTTTTAACATGACTTTTTAGAGAAATTTCCCACCCAAGATAGCAGCTTTCAGGGTCAATATCATCAAGGTTTGGTAATGCTTGAGGTATGAATGCCGTATGGAGTATTTCACCCAGATCGGCCAGTTCACGAAACATAGAGGCAGGATCAAACCCTTGACGGAAAGTATCAGATCCAAGTCTTAAAGAGATATGAAAATGATCATTTTGAGTATATTCATCATCAATATTTTCCTCACACTGATCGTCATGGGACTGTTCTTCAGATTCTGCTTGATCAGCTTCACAGACATTTTTTTCTGAGCCACCTGTTTTAAAGGCGGTAAGTAATTGTATTAATTCAGCCTCTTCTTTTTTATTGCCTTCAAAATCATCAGCGATGCCATCTAATAAAGTGGCAATATAATCTTGTGAACGCATCAATACGGTGATTAATTCTGATGATATGGGTATCAGGCAATTACGCATATCATCTAAAATATTTTCAACAATATGGGTAAAGTGAATAATATGGTCAAGCCCGAATAAACCGGCAGACCCCTTAATGGTATGGGCAGCACGGAAAATCTTATTGAGAATTTCGTCATCATCACCTGATTCTTCAAGTGCTAATAATGATTCTTCCATTTCTTGCAGTAATTCCTCACCTTCAGAAATAAATATTTGTAAGTTCTCATCAATTTCCATAGTTTACCTCACTTCTCAGCAATTTCTTGTGAGTTAAAGTAATCACTCATAAACATTGCCTTCATTTTATTAGTCACTTTCTCAGAAGGATTAATGAGCTTGAAGAATTGATTGTTATCCATAGCCATTTTTTTACAGCTAGCTAAAAGCTGCATAAAGGATGCGTCTACTTCTGTAACAGCAGAAACATCAATATTTAAATTTGTATTGGTCTGCCATTTATCATGTATTTTCTGGTGAATTTGGGTTATTTCATAAATAGTGCACTCATCACTTAAGTGTATCGAGTCCATTGATATATCCTCGTTCTTAATATTATCCCGGGCATCATTGTCTATTACAGTATCCTCGGTTAATAATTCATCTATCATCTCTTCTACAAAAGATCCAGGCCTTGAGTTGTGCAATTAAATCGCCTTTTTATTCTTCAACAGCTTTGTTGTTATGCATATCAGTGACAATAGCAATTTCATCAGCAGACAGTACCTGACTGATATCCAGAATAATAATAAATCCATCCTCAGTTCTGGCCATGCCTTTAATAAAATTGGTTTGAATTTTTGCGCCAAGCGTTGGAGTAGGTTCAATATCTGCGTCAGGTATTTCAATAACTTGTAATACCTTATCAACGACGATTCCCATAACAACCGACTCATCTTCAATATCAACTTCCATAATAATACAGGTGCGCTTGTCAGAGTCATGACCTTTTAGAGCAAATTTTTCAGCCAGATTAATCACCGGGACTACATTACCACGTAGATTAATGACTCCCTCGATGAAATTGGGCACCATTGGCATTTTTGTTAATTTACCATAACGAATGATTTCACGAATATTCATCACCGGAACAGCAAGCTCTTCCTCTGACAGGTCAAAGGTTAAATGTTGATCCTGCTCAGTTACTGCCAGATCATTAACAATTTCTTCAAGAGACATCAGGTTTCCTTCTAATCCATATTAATCACGGATAAATTCATGATAAGACATATAAATTGCTGTTTAAAATAATGTTTAAGTCTTATCTTTACTTTAGCAGAAAAGTAATATTATGGAAGACTTTTAAAAACGCTCAAAGTCATCAGGTATATCATCATTTTCTGGAAAATCCTTTGCATTTCTGGAAGCTTGAGCAGACTTTGTTTTAGCGGGTATTGATGTTGATCTGTTCTGGCTTACTGTGCTTCTGGTTTGTGTTTTCATGTTAGATGATGAGTCAGAAGAACCGTCAATGTTAAAAAATCCCATCAAATCTTCTAGAGATATGGCCTGAGAGTTCATCTCTTCTGCAGTTGATGCCAGCTCTTCGGAAAGGGCGGCATTATTTTGAGTGACGGTATCCAATTGTGTCATTGCACCATTGATTTCATTAATACCAGTAGATTGTTCTTCACTGGCTGCGGTGATTTCCTGGACCAGATCAGCCGTTTTAGAAATACTGGGTACGATTTCTTTGAGCAGACTACCGGCTTTTTCAGAAACGGAAACACTGGATTTAGCCAGATCACTGATTTCATTAGCGGCTGTTTCACTATTTCCGGCCAGTTTTCTGACTTCAGCTGCTACTACGGCAAAGCCACGACCATGTTCTCCGGCACGAGCGGCTTCAATCGCCGCATTAAGTGCCAGGATCTTGGTTTCATAGGCAATGTCTTCAATGACATTAATTTTATCAGCAATCTCTTTCATTGCTGTAACGGTTTTGTCAACAGCTTCTCCACCTTCCTGTGCTTGATGTGAAGCTGATTCAGCCATTTTTTCGGTTTGCTTGGCATTATCTGCATTCTGATTGACGTTAGCACTCATTTCTTCCAGAGCACTTGAAGTTTGCTCCACACTGGCTGCTTGTTCAGAAGCGCCACTGGATAAGTGTTGCACACTTTCACTTAATTGTGATGAACCCTGAGAAATATTACTGGTCGACATTTTAACACTGGTAACAATGTCTCTTAAGCGCAGTAACATATTCTTCAATGCATCACCTAACATGCCGATTTCATCTTTTTGATTAACATCGAGCTCACCGGTTAAATCACCTTTGGCAATAAGCTGTGCGAATGCGACCCCTTTAACCAAAGGTCTGGAAATACTCAGAGCAAGGTAAAAAGAAATAATTAAAATAATAATGGCAATGATTACACCCATAATTAAAATACTGATTGTTAATGCAGTGATAGGTTGGTGTACTTCAGCTTCATCAATTTCGGCAATAACAGCCCAGGAATAATCATCAATTGGCAGTGTAGTGAAGGCTGATAGTACAGGGTTACCATTATAGTCATTGATAATAGCTGTCTCTGTTTTACCTTCAAAGGCAAGTTTAACTGCATGGGTATCAACACCGTTATCTGCGACAGTACCGGAAAATGAGGCTTCCATTGAATGTCCCTGTTTATCCAGAAAGGAATCAGAACGCATTAATTTATCACTGCCCACCAGATAGGTTTCTCCCGTTTCACCCATACCGGTTCTTTCTTGCATTATGTGGTTAATCTTATCAGTGGGTAGTTGCATTGCCAGTAATAAAACAACATTATTATTATGATTCATAACGGGTTGTACAATAAATGCGGCGGGAGCACCATTGCTTGGTTCATAAGGAGCAAAATCTGTAATGACATGCTCTCTGGTTTTTAAGGCTTTTCTGACCGCATCGCCAAAATTGGAATCTTTGTACTTACCGCTAATGATGTTGGTATTATAGTCAGCTTCTTTAGTGACACTATAAAAAATTTTACCTTCAGGATGTATTAAAAATAAATCATAATAGCCATTGAGCTTCATATAATGATCAAAGAAACCTTTCTTATCGGCATCCAATTGGCCAGCCAGTACTTCTTCAAGTGATACACTGGCAAGTAGTGCCCATTCAAGCCCCTTAATTTGGAGTGGAAAATAACCGGTTAGCTCAACTGCACCAGAGCTGCCTACTTTAACAGCAAACCCCTGTTTACCTGCCAGAGCCATATTGATATATTTGCCGGACTTAGCCTTGCCGATGTTTGTTTTTTTAACGACCCGGTTACTTCGTAGCGATGTTTTTCCATCATCATCTTTACCCACCAGATAGTTTTCGCCGGAAGGACTCATACCATTACGACGCTGTACAATGGCATTAATTCGCTCAACGGGTAATTGTAAGGCGACTACGCCGACTGTGAAGCCATTGCTTATAATAGGTACACCAATAAATGCAGCATGAGCACCATTGGATGGGGCGTAGGGTTCAAAATCAGCAATAGCATATTCTCCCTCCATAGCCTTGTGAAACATTTTACCCAGGACACTATTTTTTAATTTACCATTGCGTAAGTTTTCACCTATGTCAGATTCTTTGGCTTCGGTATAAACAATATCGCCTGTTGAAGAAATGAGGAAGAGATCATAGTAACCATAAAGTTTGACATAGTCATTAAACCACGGACCTAATTCTTTATCAGCGTCTTTCCAGGCTTCATTATCTGTTGGATTACTGCTGTTTCGATTAAAGGCTTCTTTAAAGGTATTTAATGACTCAATTACATAGACATTACCTGATAAGGATTTAATATCAATTTCCAGAAAATGAAAATACATTTCCAGTTGTGCTTTTTTTATACTGGAAACGGCATCTAATTTATTATAGGCCTCAGTTTCAATGTTGCTGACAGTTGTTTCAAGGCTGTCAATATTATTGACCACACTGTCAAAATAGTCTTTCAGTTGACTCTTTTTAATATCCCGAACAGCAGATAATTGGTTAAAGCTGGTGTTTAATAAAGCCTCTTCTGCTTGCTTTTCTGCAAACCAGCCAACAATCAGAATAGGTAACAAGCCGATTAATAAAAACAGGCTGATTAACTTTGGTTTAATTTTAATATTATTCAAACTGAGCATGAGTGTTGACTCCCTTTTTTATCAAATCAACGAGATCATTGACCATAAATGGTATTTTATTAATTGCTTATATTAATGATAGACGATAAACAGGGTTTATCTGCTAATCTAATTGTCATAGATCAATAAAGTGAATGTTTATGATTTAATAAGCCATAATTAATCCCTTTATAACTTATAGTTTATAAATGTTTAATGATCCATAAATAACTTCACTGACCTAGTGATTTACAAGCCTTTTCAACAGATTGAAAGCCTTATCAATTACAGCTTTAGATGTATAGTAATGGGGTGAAAAGCGGACGTTGCCATGGCGCATTGCACAGATGACATTGTGTGCCATTAAATCATTGTAAAGTTGTTCTGATGAATAGTGTTGGTGTTTAAAGGCAATGATGCCGCTTATTCTGTTCTCATTGGTATTACTCTGGATAATGATATCAGGAATCGTTTTTAGTTTTTTTGCGGTATATTGAACATTTTTGATGATTAACTGCTCTATATAACTAATTTCTCTTTCTAAGATCAATTTTATAGAGCAATTAAGTGCCTGTATACCCAGCATATTTGGACTGCCGCATTCAAATTTTCGAGCAGTTTGGGCTTCTGACCAGGAAAGGGAATCGAAATCAAACTGGTTTTCTACCATACGCCAGCCAAATTGCGAAGGCCTTAATTTTTTCCGCAGGGTTTTTCGACAATAAAAAAAACCTAATCCTTCCGGACTCATCAGCCACTTGTGACCATCGGCCATGGCAAAATCAGCATTTATTTCCTGAACATCAAATTTTAATGCACCGACACTTTGAATGGCATCAACACAAAAAAGAATGCTATGTTTCTGACAAAACTTCCCGAGTTTATTTAAATCCATACGAAAACCATCAGCATACTGCACAGAACTTACTGATAACATACGTGTTTTATTATTAATTGCTGATAAAAGGTTATCCTCTGGTGAATTATGTTTACTAAGGTTGTGATATAAATCAACCCATTTAATCTCAACTCCCAGTGATGCCAGGGACTGCCAGACGATACGATTAGATGGAAATTCCTGTGATGCGATAACGATATTATCACCCACCTCCCAGTCAAGACCATAAGCGACAAAGGACAAAGCTTCTGAGGTGTTTTTTACTAAAGCAATATCATTAGTTGAAGGTGAATTAATGAGTAATTGGATATTCTTGCGTAGTTCTTGTTCAACTTCGAGCCACCTGGGATAATGAGTTGCCCCCCATATGCAATTCTCATCGGCAAAACGCTGAATGGCATTGGTAGTACAGACGGGCCAGGGTGAGACCGCTGCGTGATTGAGGTAAAATAGTTTATTGTTTAATGAAAAATCAGTGGATATGTCTGTCAGTGGCATAGTCATCTCTATAAAAAATGAGTTTTTGATGAATTTATGGAAAAAAAGCACCAAAAAAGTACATATTTGATGTTTTAGGGAATATATCTATTTACTTTTAGATAATAGACTATTATAAATAGATTAGAAATAGAGGAGGGGAACTCTATAATTAGGAGGCTGGTTTATTTCTTAAAATTAAGAAATATATTTATTATGACTATCTTTTCAAGTGTATTAAAAAAAATATTTTGTATTATTTTTGTTGTTTTAATATCTCAAGTTTCATTGGCTGCATCTGATGATGATTATTTAAAGCAGCTAGAATTGGAAGCGGGTGATGACAGTGATGATATGCCTGCTGTTTTAAGTACGACAGAAGGGGACAATTCCACAAATGGTGAAACTCTTGATGCGCCGTCATCTGAGAATGAGCTGATTTTAGATAAAAAGAAACTTATAGTGGATATAACTACTTTTGAAGCGGCATTGAGAAATGCATATCGAGAAAGTTATGAACTTTATATTCAATTGAATGATGAACAAAAACAAATCATATATCAAGGGTTTACTGAGCATAAACGCCTTTATAATTCATCTGTAAAAATTATTTCGGTTTATTTAAGTACTCATTAATTCTAATAACACTTTTTTAAAAATTAAGGTTGCATTATATGTATAAAATTTTATCTATAACTTTTTTATCTGTTTTAATTAGTTTTTCATCTTCTCTCTATGCAAAAGATGTCAATATCAGCAAAAATATACCCTATGTTGATGTTGACTATAAAAATAATATTATTCGTCTGGAACGAAACCAGGATACTAAACATACACTTAAAGGCGGGTTTACTAAAACATCAAGAAACTGTCCGCCTTTTTGTATTCAACCAATGAACGTTGCCTCTGGTGTTAAAACTGTTGGTGAACTCGAGGTGGTTGATTTTATCGCTAAAGATTTAAAGTACAAAACAGGTTTGTTAATTGATGCAAGAACTGAAGGTTGGCATAAAAAAGGCACAATACCTGGTTCTATTAATATCCCATTTACTGTTTTTGGTCTTGATGAAACCGACCAGCAATTACTTGATGCGATGAAACAACTGGGTGTGAAACGAAAATCAACATCAAGCGATGATGACAGTTTTTGGAGCTGGACATCTGATGATAAAAAAAATACAAACTGGGATTTTTCAAATGCAAAAGACCTGGTTTTATGGTGCAATGGCATGTGGTGTGGACAATCACCCCGAGCCATCAAAAGTTTGTTAGAACATGGCTATCCAGCAAATAAGATTAATTACTTCAGGGGAGGAATGCAAACCTGGCTTATTTTAGGTTTGACCGTTGTGAAGCCTTAATTGCTTTTTGTATAACAAATGACTATTTTTAAATAATATTTTTTTAACAAGATTGGAGGATGTAAATGGCTGATTTATTCGATGATGAATGGATGAAATCGTTTCAAGGTATCTGGAATGCTGAACCTGCTTTAAAAGACGCTTTAGCTGAACTAGGTTTTAACTCGGTAATTGGTTATGGTATGCCAAGTGAAGATGGACCACGTGGTTTTATTGATATCCAAAATGGTGAAGTGGTTGCAGCGGGTGGCTACGATGGTCAGGAATTAAGCTGGGATATTAGAGCTGATCAGAAAAACTGGGAAAAATGGCTAAGTAAGGGCATTGGCATGGCTGGTATGGGCATGGCCGTTACAACAGGCAAAATGAAATTTAAAACCGGTGACTTTAAAGCGATGATTAAAGATCCCAGAATGGCAGGTCCATTTATTAAAAGTTTTGAAGCAATGGGTAAGGTTTAGAGCAACTTGTTTATTGTTTAAATAAATTTGTGGTAATTTGGCTGATCTTTAGCCAAATTCCCCGAATTTATAATGAACTCTTTAAATTCATGGGTTTACATTCTTAATAGTTTGAAAAATTATATTAATATATATTAATATAATTGATGCTTATTTTTTAAAAACAAAGTACAATGGTTGGTTTTCCTAATCCTGTCCTTCGAGGCCATTGTTGATGTCATCCGATCCAAATACCACTAATTTATCATTTGATTCACTTGATTTGCTGCCAGCAATCTTAAAAGCAGTTAATGAGTCAGGCTATACATCCCCCTCTGAAATTCAGGCGCAAAGTATTCCTCATCTACTTGCCGGCAAAGATATTATTGGTCAGGCGCAAACAGGAACAGGTAAAACCGCAGCATTTGCATTGCCCATTCTGTGTAATATTGAGCTGAGCTTAAAACGCACACAAGTATTAGTTCTGGCTCCAACACGTGAATTGGCTATTCAAGTAGCAGAAGCATTTCAAACGTATGCTAAATATCTTCCTAAAATTAATATTGTCCCTGTTTATGGTGGAGCACCTTATAGTGAGCAATTACGCGGTTTAAAAAAGGGCGCTCATATTGTTGTTGGTACGCCTGGACGAGTTATGGATCATATTCGTAAGAGGTCGCTAAATGTTGGTAACTTGCAAACATTAGTCTTAGATGAAGCAGATGAAATGCTTCGTATGGGGTTTATTGATGATGTTGAGTGGGTGCTTGATCAAACACCTGATTCACGACAAATTGCCTTGTTCTCAGCAACAATGCCCACCGTTATTCGTCGTATTGCTCAAAAATATCTTGTTGAACCTGAGTTGATTAAAGTTGCATCAAAGACGGTTACAGCCACAACCATTAACCAGCGCTTCTGGCGTGTCTATGGTGCCAGTAAACTGGATGCATTGACTCGAATTCTAGAGCTTGAAGATCACGATGCGATGTTAGTATTTGTGAATACTAAAAATATGACTCTGGAACTTGCCGATCAATTACAAACACGTGGATTTGCCTGTGAAGCTTTAAATGGTGATATTCCTCAAAATGGCCGTGAGCGTATAGTCGAACGTCTCAAACGTGGACGCCTTGATGTTTTGATTGCTACAGATGTCGTTGCACGTGGTCTTGATGTTCAGCGTATTAGTCATGTTGTCAATTATGATGCGCCACGAGATAATGAATCTTACGTTCATAGAATTGGTCGTACCGGAAGAGCAGGTCGCTCAGGTGAAGCGATATTATTTGTCTCCAGACGAGAGACTCGTTTATTAAAATCACTTGAACGTTCAACTAAACAGCCTTTAACTGAAATGGAAATACCTTCGGTTAAAAATATTAATGAATTGCGTATTGCACGTTATAAAAAAACAATCCTGAGCACTATTGAAAAATTAAAAAGTACTAAAGACTATGACGTCTTTACTAAACTAATCAATGAACTTCATGACAATGATAGTGCTGATATGGTTGATATTGCTGCCGCATTGGCTCACATGTCCAATAATAATAAATCTTTTCTGTTAAATGAGTTAGAATTTAAACACTTAAAAGAAAAGAAAAAATTTAATGATTCTTTTGAAGAGCGTGGGAGTCGTAGACAAAGAGGCGAACGGAAGAAAAAAGTAATACCTGGAAGTGAGGCAACGCCACTCAAGGGAATGCCTGATGTTCAAATGAAACGCTATCGAGTTGAAGTGGGTTATGACCATGGTGTTAAGCCTGGTAATATTGTCGGTGCTATTGCTAACGAGGCGGGTCTTGATAGTAAAATGATTGGCCAAATAGAAATTTTTGATGGATATTCAGTGGTTGATTTACCTGATGGTATGCCAAAAGATGTTTTTCAGGATCTGCAAAAAGCCTGGGTTTGTCAGCAACAATTAAAAATTACTGCATTCTCTGGGGCAACATTTAAGGGTGATCCAAAGAAACAAGCAAGGAATAAAAGTGGTAAGGGCAGAAAAACTAATAATCGAGCTCACCAGCAGCGTAAACATAAATCGAGCTAAAACAGCTATAAATTGATTTATTTAAAAAAGCTTTGGTGATGATATTTTTTAAAAAATATTATCATCATCATCTGATATTATCGATTGGATGTGATCTTTTCTTATCTTCTTTCTTTTTAACAGTTTTTGTTGTGCAGCTTCTGGTAAATCAGTTAATAGTAAAATGTGTTTATCCAAAAGTACATCAATTAAATCCTCAAGTACACGTATAAAATCCGAATCAGACTGATTAAGTAAATGATTAGTGTATTCGCTATAATCTTCACTTTCTAAAAACTCAATAATTTCCTTATCATTAACTGATAATTCCTCTTGTGCATCGTCTTGTTCATCAGAAAATATGCCAATAATTTGTTTTTTGCTGTTTCTTTTTATAAAAGGCACAAAGAACTTCCCCTAAATTTTCTATTATAATGCTTGTGTTTTTAAATATAGCATATAGAATCAAAATAATTACCAGTTTTCTTGTTTTATTTTATTAGTGGAATTATGGCAAAAAAATTTACTACGACACTATCTGATCTTGCAAGTGGTGTTCATAAAGATTATGACTCACAGGTTTATTGTGAAAAGTGTTTAGATGATCCTTTGTTGGAATGTCTGCTTATTATCACTAAATTACATCATAGTCCAAGGACGGCAGATGAACTCATAGCGGGTTTACCTCTTGTTAATAATAAGCTGACGCCTGAATTATTTGTTAGAGCAACAAAACGCGCCAATTTAGACAGCAAGATTGTCTATCGTTCCATTAAACGAATTCCATCCCTGGTTTTACCTGTCATTTTAGTATTGGAAGACAATCAGGCATGTATTCTTGAACAAATTGATTTAAAGACAAATCAAGCCAAAATTATTCAACCTATTGCAGATGAGCATACTAGTACCTCGACACATTAGTTTTGATCAGTTGAACTTTCATTTTAACAGTGGCAATTGTTCAACAGTCAGCAAAACTTCAAGGCTTC
>JAHXHI010000389.1 GCA_025656775.1 gamma proteobacterium symbiont of Bathyaustriella thionipta | reverse complement strand
AGTTTTGCTGACTGTTGAACAATTGCCACTGTTAAAATGAAAATTCAACTGATCAAAACTAATGTGTCGAGGTACTAGGTCTACACCCATTATTGAGTTAGGTGCCAATGATGGCTTACGTGGATTATCAATTACTCATATCAGGCATAATCTTGAAGTTCTCATCAAAACCAGCTTTGCAGCCAATACTAACGTCTTTTTAATGGAAATAAAGATCCCACCCAATTATGGAAAAAAATATACTCAGGCGTTTAATCAGATTTACCACAAATTAGCTGAACAATATAATTTGACATTATTACCCTTTATGCTTGATGACATTATTCTCAACCCTGAACTGATGCAGGTAGATGGTCTTCATCCTAATGAGAAGGCACAGGTAATAATTAGTGAGAATCTATGGCAGACACTTGAGCCATTACTTAATGCAGATTCGAATAGAGAGAAGAGAGCGCTAAAGGTGAATTAAAGTAAAGTGTTATCTGAGCTTCTCAGGTAGCAATATTAACAAGGATATTGACCAGGAAATACAGACAAAGGAATCCGCCGCTACATCACTAATCGTTTAATCAACTATTAAGTGATGCAGTGCGATAATCATTAGCTTTTACTGTGCGGAGAAATAAACTCTACGTGAGATAAAGAGACTGTTTTTCAGTACATTGATATTTTTCACTAATGCCAGAAGTCCCAAATCTACCAGTGGTTCAATGATAATCACCAGCATATATGCCGAAGCAAATGAAGCAACAGCAACAAGGTTTTCTACAGCAAATCCCTGACCATAAAATGCCCAGAAAGCAACCCACATAACAATACCTGCCTGAAAAGTAGTCGATAGCTTTAATGCCTGAGCATAAGAAATATCTTTATAGGCTGTATCCGGTGCAATAATGTTCTTTGCCAGCAGTGACATGGCTACTAAGGGTACAATTAAAGTGGTGGCATTCATACCATATTGCGGGAGATCAAACGGAGCAAAGAAGACCCCCTGTGCTAATAAGCCCAACGCTAAGCCTGTGGCTGCAGGTGCCAGACCAAACATTAAAAATAATGTAGAGCCCATAATCAAATGTACTTCAGAGACTCCCACAGGGTGATGCGGCAGCACTTGAAAAAATACCAGTACTGATAACATGGATAAAACTGATTTCATCAGCAATGAAACCAGTCCACTTTGTTTGATGTGGTCAAATGACAGCTTGGCCGCCAGACCAAGTGTGCCAAGGGCAGTGGCATAAGATAAGCCAATTTTTCCTGCTTCGACGATTCCGGGTTCTATGTGCATGATTATTTCCTCTTACTTGGACGGTTATAAATTAAACGTTTAAAAATTATTGTGCTTATTCCATACTTGTTTAAGTCAGTACAGAAAAAAGTGTTCTTCCTTCAAAGTCAGTAAAGACAAATTGTTTTGTCTGGTCTTCTACTAACCAGATTTGTTCAATGGTATGGCGCTCAATATTCATGTTAATTTGTTCATTTTTAATTCTAATCACACCTTTATTGACCATAATATCACTATTTTGAACATTTACCCTAAGTTCAACACCATGATTATAAATAATCAGGGTAAAATTATTGCTTTTCATACTATGTTCAATGACTAATTCAACACCATTGCTATCCGCAGCCTGTATTACCGATTTATTATTGACCGGCTCAGCACTCATTTGCCAGGCAGAATATATCTGAGCTTCTGTCGTCATAAAATAAGTCGCCAGTTCAAAAAAAGACAGCTCTGGATGCTGTTTGGCGTATTCAAGCACACAGTCATACCAGGACGATAAGCCCATGCTTAACGAGTGCCCTGCTTTTTCACCTTCATGCGTATCACCAATGATATTCTGATACTTATTGGCATAGCCTCTGGGAGTGATCATCAAATCATCTTGTACAAAAGTAGTCGAGTTACCAATCAACACTGTTGATAACATACCAATATCACATTCTGACATTTTATCTAATGTAGTATGCTCGATTCTCTGCTTTCTGCGGTAGGCTGATTTAACAATAGCAACCGGTGTTTGCGGCGTGCGATAACGTAATAGAATTTTCTGTGCTTCAATAATCTGACCGGTCCGTCGCCCACTCTTGGGATTATATAAAGCCACGACAAAATCAGCCTTGGCTGCCGATTCAAGCCTTCTGGCAATAGTGGGCCAGGGCGTTAATAAGTCAGATAAGGAAATAGAACAAAAATCATGGGTCAACGGTGCTCCTACTAAAGTCGCACAGGCAGATAATGCCGTGGTGCCCGGAACCACTTCAACGCTAATATCACTCTGTGGTGTCCAGCCAGATTGCAGCAAGACTTCATAGGTCGGACCTGCCATGCCGTAAATACCAATATCACCTGAAGAAACCAATGCAACCGTTTTACCCTGTTTGGCCTGCTCATATGCTTCAACACATCGATCAATTTCCTCAGTCATACCTTTACGTACCACCTGCTTGCCCTCTAGCAGATCTTTAACAAGCTGGATATAAGTGCTATAGCCAATAACTACATCAGATTCACTAATGGCATCTAATGCTCGTTGTGTCATATGTTCACGACTACCGGGTCCAAAACCGACCAGATAAATTTTTCCTGCGCTTTTGTGTACGGATTCTTCTTTATTACTTTCATTCATGATGTTAATTTTATTTCACTCTTTTTTCAATTGACTCTAACGATTATTTTGTAACAAGTTATACATTAATTAATTCGCTCACGGGCAATGGAAACCGTGGCATTACGATTGTCTGCCCCCCGGTATTTATATTTCTCAACAATTAAATCCTGCATTTGAGTGTGAGCCGACAGGAGTGCTGCAGCTTCAGCCACCGCGGGTGTGCCGACATATTTTCTAACCACTTCTGAAGGGTTAGGTACCTCAATCCGGGATAATTCTTCAGCCGTGTAAAAATCAATTTTCCACTGATATTTTTCAGCCAATGCCAGCAAACCAGGCTCATCAGATTTTTTATCAATACTTGCCAGAGAGCGGACATTATCAATTGATAATTGCGCTTCATCCAGTGCTTGAAAAACAGCTGTTTCAATACTTTCTACAGGCGTATCACGATCACAGCCAATGCCTAACACGATGGCTGTATTGGGTGGCCGATAAACGATTAAACGTTCTTCCAGGGTCGCCCACAATTTCTCTGGTACTTCCTTATGCGTTACCCAGAGAACAGCAGTAAAAGCAGATAAATCACAGTCATCAAATCGGTCAAACAAATGAATATTAGCCGGTAATTTTTTTCCTTTAGGCCACCAGTTTTTACTACCGGTTTCTTGAATAAAAGCAATGGGCTCATCATTGACCACATGAGCAGCCACTTTAATCTGATAACGATGGGGTGCTTCAACCACCCAGCCAAGTTCTCGGCCCAGGATATCAACAGGTAAAGTCTGACGTGAATCTGAAGCTGTAGTAAACACAGTGGTCGCATCCAGTACACGGGCAATCTCATTGGCAAAAGCATTAGCACCGCCAATGTGACCCGATAAAACAGGTACCACGAATTTACCGCAGTCATCAATCACAACCACGCCGGGATCTTCACGCTTTGATTTTAAAAAAGGAGCCATTAGCCGTACTGCAGCACCAATTGAAAAAACAAAAACCAACTGATCATATGCCGAAAATAAATCGGCCATCAAGGTTTTAACAGGGGCATTAATTAATTGGGGTTTATTACTATCCGGATAATCATCTGCCTGAGAAGCAAATTTCTCAGGAATAAAAATATCAGCCTGCGTAAAATTTATTGCCAGTTTTTTTAGCAAATCAGCACCATGGAGGGTAATTGCCACCATAGCAATTTTTTGATTTATATTTGTCATTGAGTTACTTATTTTTTTCTTCTTGCCGCAACCACGAATAATTTCCCCATGTTCTCGGTGAGGATTATGAATCACCAGCAGAGATAAATAATGAGGTCTTGTTTCGCGCAATTGCAAAACATCGCTTATAATTCTTTCATCCGGTGTACCGGCTCGTTCAATAAAATAACTATTGTCTAATAAATTTCTAGCTTCGATTAAATCCAGTAAGTCTTCAATAATGGATTTAACTTTCATTAAAACAATGGTATCAAAATCAGCCAGTAATTTTTCCACCACATTGACCCCATAGCCTGCCGGGATAATTGCCATGGTATCATCGGCTTCAGTTAAAGGTTTATTAACACACGATGCAGCTGCAGAAAATGAGGTCACGCCGGAAATCACCTTTATTTCAATACTCTCATCAAGAGCATTGACGGTACGTGCCAAATGACCAAAGGTTGAGTAGGTGGATGCATCACCTTCCACTAAAAATACCGCATCACGTCCTGAGTGAAGTACTTCAAGCACTTTATGAGCGGCTTCAAGCCAATATTTTGATAAAATAGAAATATCATGCGTCATAGGAAAGGCCAGTGCCAAAGCATCATCAGGCGCACTTAGTCCAGCTCGTTTAACAATATCCAGAGCATAGCTCTCAGCCCCTGTTTTTTTTACCGGATATAACCAGCAGCCGTCGCTTTCTAAAAGTGACCAGGCATCACGGGTAATCAGCCCCGGATCACCCGGCCCAAGAGAAGCGGCAATTAACTTGCCCTTTTTTTGTGATATATCATTCATATTTTATATTTCTTAAAAAATTCTTTTGTTAAATTTCAATGGTGTTGTTAATTTTATTTACGCTAATAATCCATACCAGATTATCCGACTGTAAACGATTCATATGTAAAATAGGCTTACTATGCGAAGCTTGTAGCTGTGTCAGTTCCCATGACAGATTTAAGGATTTTAAAATTTCTATGGATTCATTCAAATTTTCCAAAGTGATGAAATTCATCACTAAGGTGCCGCCCTGTCTGAGTTTTTGCAGAATCATTTCAATCAGTGGTCTTAACTGTCCGGCAGAGCCGCCGATAAACACCGCATCAGGTGCTAACCAGTGCGCCATTTTATCCGGTGCTTTGGCACACACAACAGAATAGTTAATCAACTGCATCTTATGCCTGTTTTCCAGAATCAGTTCCAGATCAGCACAGTTTTTTTCAATGGCATGAACATAACCCTGCTCACAAATTGAGGCCGCTTCCAAACCTACAGAGCCTGATCCCGCACCAATATCCCAGACAATACTATCTGTCTGTAATTGCATTTTAGCCAATACAACAGCGCGTATATCACGCCGGGTTATGAGACCTTTTTCTGGTTTCCTCTGGGCATAAAAATCATCGGGATAACCAAAAAGTCGTCTATTTTCCAGTGCTTTTTTACGCTGGATGATCACTATATTCAGATCAGCATAGTGTGTTTTCGCTACACTGGACACATCCTGATGCAGGCTGAATAATTCATCTTTTTGCAACAGCTGTTCAAAGATGGAAAACTCATAGTATTCTGCCAGTCCTTCAGCAATCAGCATACGAGCAATACGCTGAGGTGAATTTTCCGGACTGGTATAGACCGCCAGCAATCGATTATTGCGGATAGCTCTGAGCAATTGGTATAAACCATGTTCAAAGCCAGAATCTGCCAGCCACTCACCCGTATCTTTAGTATGCACAGAGCATATTTTTGCATCCTGCCATGATTCGCCCAGATAAGAAAAAGCCAGTTGTACCATTGACAGATTAGGCAGAACATTGATCAGCGTTCGGGTTAATTTTTTCAGCAAAAATGAGCCGATGCCATGACACAGCGGATCACCGGTTGCCAGCACAATCACCTGACGCTGTGCTTTAATACTGTCCTGAATTATTTTCGGCAGCTGCATCATCTTACCACTTAAATCAATCACCTCGGCATCATCTTTAAAGTCATGCTTAAACAACTCAATAGTACGAGGTGCAGCGATAATCTGATCAGCCTGTTTGATCTTATCCTGTGCCTCCGGCGTTAAACCCTGCATAGCATTATCTAACACACCAATCACATTACACTTGTTCACTGTCCAGCTCCAGTCGTTTATTCCCTTCAAAATCACAAATCATAATTTTTAAGGTAAATTGGTGATCATATTTTTCTAATAATGTGTGCATTACTTTTTGTGCTAATTGCAGATAAAACTCATTTAATAAACCAATCTCACTCATTCGCTCACTGGCATAACGTGCAGTATCAGCTTTTGCTATATCCTGAACAATATCATCACCGGCACCCGCTGCCTGAGCAATTTCAGAGACCATTTGCATATTAACTGGATTTTTTCGGGCATGAGTAATATTTTCACCCTGTGCCATTTTCGCCAGCTTGCCCACCATTGCGCCGATAACAATACGCTTAATACCATTATTAATCACGGTATCCAGTGCCACTTTTAAAAAGTCGCCCATTTGTACAAAACACACTGACGGCAGCTCAGGTAATTCGCTGATAACAAACTTTTCTGTTCTGCCGCCAGTGGTGAGCACAATAATTTTCTGCTCCTGACTCGCAGCCACCTCAATGGCTTGTATAACACTGGAGCGAAAAGCTGCTGTTGACCAGGGGTGAACAATGCCGCTGGTACCTAATATGGAAATACCGCCAATAATACCCAGTCGGCCATTAAGCGTGCGCAGTGCCATTTTTTCACCACCGGGAACAGAGATGATAATTTCAACGTTATGTTTATCTAACAGATTTCCAGCAACCGCAGAAACATTTTCACGAATATTTTTCTGCGGTACCGGATTAATTGCCGGACCATTCACCTCAAGCCCCAGTCCCGGCTGAGTAACTGTACCCACACCTGGTCCATTAAGCAGTATTATTTTTTCCTGTGTGTTATCTTGTTTTTTGAGATAAACATCAACAGTAATATGTGCCTTATCTGTTACATCGGGATCATCACCGGCATCTTTAATGACAACGGCTCTGGCATATTCCACTTCAACAACACATGACTCCACCTTAAAGCTCACATCAGTTTCGTTAGGCAGACGACAGACGACAGTATTCTGCAGTTTACCTGTTACTAAGCCCAAAGTCGCCGCTCTGGCTGCCGCAGCAGCACAAGCACCGGTGGTAAAACCTTTGCGATTACCTCTTTTTCTACGAACTGCTTTTTTTACCGGCATAAGTTTATCTGCCTAAGCATTATCCTCTCTATGAATGGCCTCAGAGAGTAAAGCATGAATGGCTGACACCACTAATGTCGTACCGCCTTTTCTACCCTGAGTAATGATCCATGGCACTTCAGTTAATGCGGACAATGCTTCTTTGGATTCTGCCGCAGAGACAAAGCCCACCGGCATACCAATAATCAAGGCCGGTTTTATTCCTTCATCTTTAATGATACGAATCACTTCCAATAAAGCCGTCGGCGCATTGCCAACGGCAACAATACCGCCCTCAAGTAAGCCCTGTTGTGCTGCTTTACGCATGGCTTGTACGGCCCGTGTCGTTCCCTGCTCTTTTGCTTTTTCAATGACATCATCATCACTGATAAACTGGTGGGTGCTTATTGAAAAATGTGCCAGTCTGGGTTTCGATAATCCCACACAAATCATCTCAACATCAGCGACCACCGGCTTACCGGCAATCATGGCTGTTATCCCTGCTGCTATCGCCTCAGGGTGAAACTGAGCTAAACCATTAAACTCAAAGTCAGCCGTAGCATGAATCATACGACGCACCAGCGGCCATTGATCGGCCGTATAATTATGCGCACCTGCTTCCTGATCCACGACATCAAAAGAGGCATGTTCAATCTGTCGACCTGCAGAGGTTATTTGCTCCATCACATCATTAGCGTTATTACTTGCTTTAACTACTGTCATAATTTTTCTCTTTTACAAGGCCTCATTAACACGTTGTTCAAATAATTCATAAATTTCCTGTTCAAAACCAAAATAGCTGCTTTTGGCAAAGCTTATATCCGGATATTGTTTGCTTAAACGTTCAACTTGCAAATCAATCCTTTCTATCAGTATGCCATCAAACAAATAGTAAGGTAAGATAATGACTTGTTTCATACCCAGTTTTACCTGTCGCTGCACTGCAGTTTCCAGACGAGGATAAGCGACGCCGGTAAACGCCAGATCAACCAGGTCATGTTCATTCGCCTCATAAATCCAGCGAGTCATTTTTGCCATTTCACCATTAGCCAGATGATCGGACGAACCACGTCCCAAAACAATCACACCCGTTGTTTTTGGATCAGGCATTGCCAATGACTGCATCGTCTCTTTTAGATAACGATTCAGCACGTTTAAAACCAGTTCACTGGTGCCCAGATGTTGCGCATAAATAAATTCTGTCTCTGGTGATTCTTTTTGTGCAGTTTCAATGTATTCAGGGATCTCTTCTTTAACATGGCCCGCAGCATTAAGGATAAGAGGAATCACTACCACTCTGTCGGCTTTTTTGGCTGCATCTCTCAGGCCTTCATCAATGAGGTAATCCGCAAGTTCAATATAGCAGACTTCAATTTCCCACTGCGGCTGACGCTGACACAACTGCTTTGTAAACTCAAGGATCTGTCCATTACCCGTTTTATTTCTTGAGCCATGGCCAATAATTAATATCATTTCTTTCATAAATCAATCAGCCTTATTAAGTGTTATCTGAATTGTGTTTTTCGGAGTTCGTTTTTTTCAACGCTCTGGGGACTTTATTTTTAATTCTAAATTTATGATTAAAATCTGCCGCATAAAGACGTGATTTTTTAATCTCATCAAAACCTCTGGCACCTAGAGTCGGACTGATAATAATCATTGATTGACTGGTAATACCCGCCTCCTTACACTGTTGTCGTATGGTGGAAATCGTGCCTCGAATAATTCTTTGTTCACCCGGCCAGCTGGCCTTATGTACGACCACAACAGGCGCATCTTCTGACCAGCCGGCATTAAGCAGATTTTGTTCAATTTTATGTAAAAGCGTAATCGATAAAAACAGACATAACGTAGCATGATGGCTGGCCAGCTCTTCTAAAGACTCACCATCCGGCATTGGCGTGCGTCCTTCTACACGAGTCAGAATGACAGTTTGTGTGACTTCCGGCAAGGTGAGTGTTTCTTGTGCGGCAGCGGCGGCAGCCAGTGCTGATGAGACGCCCGGCACAATAGCAGATTCAATGCCTTCTTTATCCAGAGCCTGAATAATTTCTACCAGCACACCATACAAGCCGGGATCACCGGTTTGTAAACGAATAACTTTTTGTTTCTTTTTTGCTCGTTCAATTAACCAGTTGTTAATTTCTTCCAGATTCATGCCCTTTGAATCTGCAATTTCACAGCCTTCTTTTGACCAGAGCATGACCGTTTCACTCACCAGTGATCCGGTAAATAAAATCGCATCTGCCTGCTCTATCAGATTTTTGCCTTTTACTGTGATTAATTCCGGATCACCAGGACCTGCACCAATAAACCAGACTTTCATACTGCCATCTGACATCTATTATCCTTTTATATTAAAAAAAATTGACTGGCCGCTTGCGGCGCACTGGCAAAGTACCAATGGATATACGAGGCTTTAATATTAGCCTGGTCAATCCCCTTATCACCTCTTGAAACAACAAACACAGAAGTCAGTTCCTCTAGTTCAGTGCGGGTTGAGTGATGAAATTCATGACCTTTGAGACCAGAAAAATCACCTTCTGTACATTCACGATAGCCTAAAGAAGCCAACTTATCCTGCATTTTAGTTTCAATAGGTAAAATATCAGCCATTTTCCATGACTTCCCCTGATGGTCAACTAAGACTTTACCTAATAACATCATACCGCCGCATTCTGCCAGAATGGGCTTACCACTTTTTACAAAATCCAGCAATGATGTCCAACTGGCAGAATTTTCCAAAGCCCTGGCATGTAATTCAGGATAGCCCCCGGGCAGCCAGAGTGCATCACTGCCTGCTGGAACAGGATCACCCGCGATGGGTGAAAAAAACTGAACCTCAGCACCCTGTTGTTTTAACCAGTCAATATTGGCAGGATAAATAAAACAACAGGCATCATCATAGGCCACCGCTATCACTTTATTATTCAATCTTTTATTGCGCTCAGAATTTGTTTGTTTGTCATAAGATAAAAGTGCTTGCGCTTGTTTCTTAAGTTTCGGTATAGTCTCAATCAGATCATCCACTTCCACATGAAAGTGCTGACTAAAATCCGGTAACGGATGTTCATCCGGTTTAACCAGTCCCAGATGCCGTTCGGGTAATGTGGGTACTGATTTATCCAGCCAGGCCATCAAGGGAGGTAAATCATGCTCCACCAGATGTGCTTTTAATAGTTGAGCATGGTGTGCACTGCCCACTCTATTCGCAATAATACCTGAAATACGTACATTCGTTTTTTTAGCGTAATGCATAAAACCATACACCAGGGGTACGATTGAACCACTCATGCCCTTAGCATCAACCACCAGCCAGACATCAAGACTCAATGTCTGCGCCAAATGCGCACTGGAACCATTTTTCCCGACACCTTCACGACCATCAAACAAGCCCATCACACCTTCGATAACCGCCACATCACTATGCTGAGACTGTGCCTGTAAAAGTAACGTCTGACTCTCATCAGCACCAATCATGCGTGTATCAAGATTATAAGAGTCATAACCGGTCAGTTTACGATGCCATAATGGATCGAGAAAATCAGGGCCTGACTTAAAACCACGAACGGTTTGTTTCTGAGCTAATAAATATTGAATAAGAGCCAGTGTTGCTGTGGTTTTACCACTGCCTGACTGCACTCCGGCAAGTAAAACTGAGCGCACACAAGTTCTCCAGAAATAGTTTTAACAACGACTATAAATAGATTAAAAATATAATTAAGAGGTGATACATCAGGAAAGAAAATCAAAGAAAACTAAAGTTGATTCAATTCCCCTGATCGCCCTCCGCAACGGGTTATTTATGTAGCAGGCCAGTCTCCGGACTTATGAGTTAGACACTCAATTACCGTTGCGGGGGCAGTGCAGGAGTTATTCATAAATGAATGCACCTGCTTCCTGTCTAATCTAAATTTATTTAGAAACCTGAAACAGGTGTAATAGTACGATTGACTTAATAGAGAGTCAAGTAAATTAAGTTTTAATTAAGGGTAAACCCTAACACCAATAAATACAAGCACTTAGAATTAATAACAAAGACAAAAATAAATGTATTTTTTTAATATTAATAGTTGCTTATATTGTAATTCAGAGATATACTCAATTCACTTAATAAAAAAGATTGAAAGAACAGCTGATGTTTTTATCAATCAGAACAGATTTAAACACATTACATAAATAAACTAAAAACCAATTTTTGGAGAGTATACAATGAAAAAATTATTAATTGCTGCTGCAATCGCTGCCACTACTGCTTCTATGTCTGCCAGTGCGTTCTGGGATGACGGAAACAGCAACACTAACTGGAACGGTAACGGCTATAACAACATGAATAACAATGCTTATGGCAATGGTTATGGTAATGGTTGGGGCGACGGTTCTGGTGATGCAGACATGGATGGTGATGTTGAAATCACTATTAAGGGTCGTGGACGTGGTCGTGGTAAAGGAAACACTCGTGGTTCAGCTTACGGAAATGGTAACAGCAACTACAATGGTTATAACAACATGGACTACCGTGGTAATGGTTATAACAACTACCAGAACAACAATGGCTACGGTTATGCTCCTCGTCCTATGATGGCTCCTCAACCAGCACCTGTGGCTCCAGCAATGGCTCCAAACCCACAAGCTAAAGCTCAGTTTGAAGCACACCAGAAGCGTATGCAGGAAATGCAAGCTAAGCAACAAGCTCAAATGGAAGCTGCTCGTAAAGCATACGAAGAAAGAATGAAGCAATGGTCTGCTCAAGCACCTGTTGCTCCAGCGGCACCTGTTGCTAAGTAATACTTTTTAACAGGTGCATTTCGCACCTGCTAAAAATCTTTTAGTGTTGTTTGACTAAAAGAAAAAGGCTCGTAACGACTTACTCTCTTTTATCTATTAAAGAGCATATAATCATCGTTACGGGCCTTTTTGATCCTGAAAAGAATCCTTAAAATTTTTACTCCCCGATGACCACCTGGTTTCTACCATTTTCTTTCGCTTGATAGAGTGCCAGATCCGCACGCTTAATCAAACTGTCAATGGCTTCACCCTCAGGATTCATTTGCACAACACCAAAACTGCAGGTGACAACATGCTGTTCAGGCCTTTCAGCTTCAATTAACTGCCGATATTTTTCTGCTTTGAACTGTGCATCCATAAGACTGCAGTGATCCAGTAAAATAACAAATTCTTCACCGCCAAAACGTGCAGCAACATCCTCTGATCGGCTTTGTTGTTCGATTATTGTAGCAACTTTCTGTAACACAATATCGCCGACTGGATGCCCATAATTATCATTAATGTGTTTAAAATGATCGATATCCATCATAATAAAACTGACTGGCTCATGATGTCTTTTGGCTTTGGCGATTTTTTTATTGGCGCTAATAAATAAATAATGACGATTATAAAGCCCGGTTAACTGATCATGTGTCGCCATGGCAGTCAATTTATCATGCTGCAGTTTAAGGGTGATATGAGTATTGACCCGGGCAACAACAATTGAAGGCCGTATCGGCTTGGTAATATAATCGACTGCGCCTAACTGCAGCCCCTTTTCTTCATCTTCTTCCTGATCATTAGCGGTCACAAAAATAACGGGTATATTTTGGGTGACAGGATTTTTTTTAAGTTGCTGACAAACCTCATAGCCATCCATACCAGGCATTTCAATATCCAGTAAAATTAAATCCGGTGTGGGTGTTGCAGCAACCAACTCCAGACACCTCAAACCATCTGTTGCCACCTTAATATGATAGTTATCTTTTAGACAATTTGCCAGTATCTGAACATTGGTCGGCACATCATCAACAATCAGGATAACGGGTTTTTCATTCACTTAATATCTTCCTTTTGACCTGGATTTATTGTCACATTCAGCTGAGCTTCGATATTTTGAATCGTTTTCAACGCAGCATTTGAATCAAATTGAGCGATCTGTTCCATGAGCTGTTTAAATACGTTTTGTAATCCATTATCTGAAGAACCTGTTTTTATTGATTCAAATTCAGCGGTGTCAATATAGTCCCCTTGCTGTAACTTTTCTGCAAGTACTTGTAGTAAATCATGTATTTGCTCCTTTGTTAATACCTGTTGGACACTTTCTGGTTTTTTGTGTTGTTCCATATAATGCGTTAAATGCCGGCTTAACTGTTCATTAATGCTGAAAAGTTCGGCAAATTGCCGCTGAACTAGTACCTAAACACATTAATTTTGACCGATTAACTTTTCATATGCCCGATTCAACTTACTTCGGGCACCATCCACATTAAACATCC
>JAHXHI010000064.1 GCA_025656775.1 gamma proteobacterium symbiont of Bathyaustriella thionipta | reverse complement strand
AACCCGCTGAATAAATGCAATAAAATAAGCTGAAATTACCCATTAAATAAGTTGAACAAAAGCCCATCAAATAGCGTGATTACACTCAGTTCAGCGCAGAGATTTGCTGGCACGAATGAGAGTATTGGGCGTTAGTCGTAAAGAACTTTTTCAACTTGTACTGGTTGAAGCGTTTTTTATTGCGGTTCTTTCAACAGGAACCGGGTTGATTATCGGGATTGGGCTGGCCCACATTTTATTGTATTTTGTGACACGAACGATTAATGATCTCTATTATGTTTTGCAGGTAACTCAATTGTACTGGAGTTATACTATTTTGTATAAAGCGTTAGCTATTGGAATTGGCGCAACAATTTTATCAGCATTAATACCCGCTTTTGAAGCGGCTTATACTCGTCCTGCAATGGCTTTACAGCGTAGTGATCTGGAAAATAAAATTAACCGATGGAGTCGCTGGCCAGTTTTGCCTGGTTTAATGGCTTGTCTGCTGGTTTATTGGCTGCTTAACGTCCGGGTTGAGGAGCAGGCCAGCGGCATGCTTATCGGTTTTTCCGCTGTCTTCATCTTAATTTTGGCGTTTATCTGCCTGTTACCTTTGATGAGTCGCTATCTGCTGGCTGTATTAGCCCTTGTAATGAAAAGACTCTTTGAATTGCCCGGTAAAATTGCCGTGAATAATATTGTCCGCTCATTCAGTCGCAGTATTGTTGCTATTGCGGCCTTAACAATATCAGTGTCTTCTGCACTGGGCATCGGGCTTATGGTGGATAGTTTTCGTTTTACGGTTGATGATTGGTTGTCGGGTTACCTTAAAGCTGATTATTTTGTAGGTTCTTTGGATAACGGTACTTCTTCTCAGGTAAAAGCTTTAGTAGAACCATTTGACAAAAAATTATTATCAAATTTATCCCAGTTGTCCGGACTTGATTATATAAGCAGTGATCAGGAAGTGCGTTTTTTTATTGATGGTCAATATCATCAATTGACTGTGCTTGATATTCCCGTGAAAAGTTTCAGTGCCTTTCATTTAAAAGAAGGTGATATGTCTTCAGCACAAAAAGCCTGGCTAAACGAAGATGCGGTTATTGTTTCAGAACCCTATGCGTATCGACATAATTTATCAGTCGGTGATAATATTTACCTGCCGGTTAGACAGACCAGTATTAAGCCAGAAAAAAAATATTTCAAATCATGCATTTAAAGTCGTAGGTATCTATTACCACTATGGTTCTGAACAGGGTGTGATTAGTATGAACAGAACCACCTATGATCGGCATTGGGCAACTAGAAAATTAAATGCTCTGGGACTTTATCTGTCGAGTGAGGTGAGACATGATCAGTACAAGCGAAAGCAGTTTGAAAAACAACTACGGCTAATCATCAGCGGTAAGTCATTGCAGTTTATTTCCAAACAGAACTTACACAAAAAATCTCTGATTATTTTTGATCGCACGTTTAATATTACCAATGTACTTAAGTTATTAGTTATCCTTGTTTCATTTGTGGGTATTATTACTGCCTTGATGGCTATAGAACTGGAAAGGAGCAGAGAGTTTGCCATACTGCGTGCTACTGGCCTAACGGGGAAACAGCTATCAATATTGGTTTACATTGAAACACTAACGATGGGGATTGTTGCTGCTATTTTAGCGATGCCCATGGGAATTGCATTAGCTTATCTCTTGATTGAAGTGATTAACTACCGATCGTTTGGATGGTCTATTCAATTTATTCTTTCCTGGACAGAATTTGCTATGGCTGGTTGCCTGGCGATTTTGGCTGCAATTCTGGCTGCTATCTATCCTGCATGGCATTTGAGCAGAACTCGGCCTGCTTTAGCATTGAGAGGTGAGTAAGAGATGAAGTTTAAGCGTGTACAGTGGTTCGTATTGTTATTTTTTTCTTGCTGTACATATGAACAGGCAATTTCCTCCCCGGTAAATTCTTTATCAATGAAGGATATTTTAGGCGGACAGACTTCTGATCAAACAATGCCTTTTAAACAGGTATTAAAACCTGTTGAGTTTCAGTTTCCTCGTGATCATCTGGCACATCAGGTTTATAAAACAGAATGGTGGTATTTGTCAGGTAATGTCGGTACAGATAGTTTGGGTAAAACAGAGGCTTTACGAAAATTTGGCTATCAATTCACTTTGTTTCGGTTTGCACTGCATCCAGAAAAGTTATCACAGGATAAGTCCCAATGGCGTAGTAGTAATATTTATATGGCGCATGTGGCATTAACTGACTTAAAAAATAAAAAAGTTTATCAATATGAACGGTTTAGTCGGGATGGGCTGGCTCTTGCGGGTGCGGGCAAAAATGACAATGGCTATTTTAAATTCTGGCTGAATGACTGGCATCTAAAAACACTGGTTACAGAAAAATTATTTCCTTTGAAGTTAGCCGTAAAAAATCATGAATTTGATTTGAATCTGCAGCTGGAACCAATTAAACCACTCGTGTTACAAGGTAACCAGGGATTAAGTCAAAAAAGTAGTCAACATGCCTCATATTATTATTCCTATACGCGTCTGGCCAGTAAGGGTAATATAAGAGTAGGGAATGAGGTTTATGAAGTATCTGGTCATAGTTGGTTTGATCGTGAGTGGTCAACATCCAGTCTTGGAGAAGATCAGCAAGGTTGGGACTGGTTTGCATTGCATTTAGATGATGGCAGTGAATTAATGCTCTATCAAATGCGCAATAAGGTTGGCCTCAAAGATTCTTATTCCAGTGGTGTCCTGGTCAATGCTCAGGGTGAAAGTGAATTGATACAGGCTCAGCAATTTCAACTCAAGGCGAGTGAGTATTGGCAAAGTCCTGTCAGTAATATTCGCTATCCAATAAGCTGGGAAATTATAATTCCTGACAAAAATATTAAATTAACGGTTTCAACTACGGTTAAACAACAGGAATGGAGTAAAGCAGAGGACTTTTCCTTTAATTACTGTGAAGGAAGTATTGAGGTCAGTGGCATAAAAGGGCAGCATCCGGTATCAGGTTCAGGGTATCTGGAAATGACGGGCTATGACTAAATTGGGTATAAAAAATGGATGGGCCGAATCAGTTAGAGTGTATGCATTGGTAATATTGTTATTCAGGATGAAGCGTTTTTTTAACCAACAAGATAAAAAGCAACAGGTTGAATAATAAAAAAATAATACTGAATACTATTAATGCTTCTGCCATAGTGATGCCAAATAATACCTCTGGAGTATAGCCGCAAGGTTCCTGGACTTCAAAAACTAGCGGGAACCATTTATCCAGAGCAAAATAACCCGGCAATCCGGAATCCATTGCGCAACTGCCGGTTATAAATCCTTGTTCAACACCTATTAATTGATATGTACGTTCAAGTAATCCTGCTGAAATGATAGTCAGCAAAAATTGCATGAGTAATGCACCCCGTTTTAAGCGAATAAAGTAAAGTGCAAGAATTGATAAAGTTATCAACGCTAATACCCATACTCTAATATGAATACATAGGACGCAGGGAAGGTAACCAAGTACGTATTGATAATATAAAGCGATTGATTCAAAGGTGAGTCCAAGTAGAATCAGGCTGAGCCAGTAATATTTATTTGAGGATAGAGATCTCTTTTTTATCATTATTTTTTTATTAAGTTATTGGGTCTGTGTTAATTACAACATACACATTTAATAATAGTAATAAACTCTGCTTAATTAGTGTAACAGCTTGTTTCTATTGATTCCATGTAAATACGAGAGGCAATCAATAGTCATATTAAGTACTTCAAACTGGCTCACACCCTATATAGAAAGCGACTGAGGCGGCA
The DNA here is from genome assembly GCA_025656775.1 of gamma proteobacterium symbiont of Bathyaustriella thionipta. Classification (GTDB taxonomy): domain Bacteria; phylum Pseudomonadota; class Gammaproteobacteria; order GRL18; family GRL18; genus GRL18. The sequence goes on along the minus strand of JAHXHI010000064.1, from coordinate 9,504 downwards.
TTTGTTTTATTTGCCTGAGCGAAAGTTTATAATATTATGAGTTTTCCAATGAATTTTTATGTCTCTGATTTTATTAGTCATAAATCTGAATTTTCCTACACTATTATTAGTGTCAAATTAATTATAATATGTTGAATTAAAATGAAAAAAGTAAAGATTCTCTTCGTCTGTATGGGCAATATATGCAGGTCACCCACTGCACATGGTGTTTTTGAGCATCTGGTAAAAGCTGAATATCTTACAGAACAATTAGAAATTGATTCGGCAGGAACACATGCCTATCACGTTGGCAGTAAGCCTGATCGCAGAGCCCAGGAAACAGCTTCAGGTAAAGGTATTGATTTAACCTACATTACATCTCGACAGGTTTGTGAGACGGACTATGAATATTATGATTATATTCTTGCAATGGATAATGATAACTATGCTTTGTTGCAGCAAGGCTGTCCTGAACAATATAAGGATAAAATAAGTCTGTTTTTAGATTTCGCCCCTGATCACCCGCTAAATGAAGTGCCTGATCCCTATTACGGGGGTATTAAGGGCTTTGAAAATGTTTTTGAGATGGTTAATATTGCGAGTAAAGGTCTATTAAATGACATTAAAAAAAATCATTTATCGTAATTAAGACGATTCAATATAAAAAAAAGGGATGTTCTAATGAGCATCCCTTTTTGTTGGTGAGCCAATGTCCTGGCAATTATTTACTATTTCTCCCATCACGTTTATCACTAAGCTGACCTGATGATGAGCTCATAGTTGAACTGGAGTTTGTCGATGCTCTTGAGATTCTGCCGCGACGCCCCGATGTTTTTTTAGGTTTTACTTCGGGCTTTGTAGAATTTTCAGTTTCTAATGACGGTTTAGGTTCAGATTTAACTGATTTTTTAACGGCTGCTTTTTTCTTTGCTGCAGATTTCTTCTTAGCCGGTGCTTTAGGAGTCTGCTCTTTTTCTGCTGCTGATGTCAGAGTCTCTTTTTTTGTAGAAGACTCATTTGTCTTTGATGTTTCCCCTTTATCTGGAGAGGAGGGTTTATCAGTTGATGAAGTTGCTTTAGCAGTCCCCAGGTTTTCATTAGCTTTTCTAGGAACAGCAACTTTCTTTTTCGTTGCAGTTTTTCTGCGTGCTTTTTTCTTTGTAACAGATTTTTTTACTGCTGCTGGTTTGTCTTCTACTGATTCGCTAGTAGAATTCACTTCCTTTTGTTTAGCTTTTCTTGAATCGCTTTTATCTGTGTTTAAAGTTTCATTGCCAGAGGTCGCTGTAGCAGAAGACATTTTATTTGCTGAAGGCTCCTTACTTGCTGAAGGCTCCTTACTTGCTGAAGGCTCCTTACTTGCTGAGGGCACTATACTTGCTGAAGGCTCCTTACTAGCTGAAGGCTTTACCGATGTCTTTGACACGTCATTATTTGCTATTGCTGGTATTTGTGTTTCATGGCTTATTACTTTTTTCTTTGTGCTGGTTCTGCGGCCAGTACGACGAGAACCTGGACCACGTAATGATTTTTTCTTCGCGGGTGCATTTGAATTGTCATTGTTTGATGCGGTTTCAGTTGCCCCTGAAGTATGTGTATCTTCAGAGGAAGCAGGTGTTTCATTAACGACGGTACTTTCTTTGTTTGCAGGTTGTTTAACAACTGCTGACTTTTCAGCAGAACTTGAAGAATCGACGCTACGTTCTTCTGTTTTATTTACAGGTTGCTTCTTTTTGCTATGCGGCGCTGCTTTTTTGCGTCCGCGTCCCTTGTTGGAAGCAGACGTACTTGACTTATTTGCAGAATTTGGTGCAGGTGCTTTGTCATCCGTTGATGCTAATATTGCGGGTGATTCTACATCTTTAACGGCCGCATTTTCATGTGCTTGCTTACGTGTTTTATTGCTGCTTTTGGGAGTGTTTTTAGCATCATCACGTCTGTTTTGCTTTTGTGGTTTTTTGCGATTATCACGACGATCATTTTTTCTACGTTGATCGGGTTTACGCTCAGAACGTTTGTTTTGATTTGATTTTCTGGTATTTGCCGCTGGTTTGGTTTCTGCCTGTGATGATTCTTTATCAGACTCACGACGATTAAATAAAGAGGACCAGATACGTCTCACTAAAGTCAGAGGTTGATTTTGTTGCTCTGTCTGTAATGAGGTTGGTGCTTTTACTGCAGGTTCTTCATAGTTGACAGGTTCAGCAACCATGCCGTTGGCTTCGTCATCATTTAAGACAAGATTAAAATTATAGCTATTGACCTGATATTCATCAGTCATATTCTCTTCATTACGAATTCGCTCAATACGATAATGAGGAGTAACCAGACTTTCATTGGGTATTAGAGTAACAGTAACCTTTTGTCGATTTTCAATCTCACTAATAATATCACGCTTGTCATTCAGTAAGAAAGTTGCTACGTTTACTGGTAGTTGAGCCAGAATGCGACCTGTATTCTCTTTCATAGATTCTTCTTCAATAATTCGAAGAACCGATAAACCAAGTGAATCAATACCTCGAATGGTACCATGACCACTACAACGCGGGCAGGTAATCTGGCTAGATTCACCCAATGAAGGCTTTAAACGTTGTCGTGACATTTCAAGCAAACCAAAACGTGAAATACGTCCGACCTGAACTCGAGCACGATCGAGTTTTAAAGCATCTTTCATACGGTTTTCGACAGCGCGCTGGTTTTTAGCAGGCGACATATCAATAAAATCAATCACAACTAAGCCACCCAGATCACGTAAGCGTAGTTGTCTGGCGACTTCATCGGCAGCTTCTAAATTAGTGTTTAATGCCGTTTCTTCAATATCACCGCCCTTAGTTGCTCGGGCAGAGTTAATATCAATTGAAATCAAAGCTTCTGTATGGTCAATGACAATCGCCCCTCTAGAAGGCAGGGTGACTTCACGTTGAAATGCAGTCTCAATCTGGCTTTCTATTTGGTAGCGTGAAAATAGTGGAATGTTATCACTATAAAGCTTTACTTTATGAAGGTGTTGCGGCATCACTCTCTGCATAAAGTCATAGGCTTCATTATAGGTTTTTTGTTCGTCAATAATGATTTCAGTAATATCTGAACGTAAATAATCACGAATGGCACGAATAACGATATTGCTTTCCTGATAGATAAGAAAAGGGGCCTTACGTTCAGCAGAGGCTTTATCAATTGCTGTCCATAGATGCAGCAGGTAATCAAGGTCTAATTGCAGTTCTTCGATACTCTTGCCGATACCTGCTGTACGAACAATTAAACCCATTGCTTCAGGTACATTAAGCTGATTGAGTATTTCTTTAAGTTCAGAGCGTTCTTCACCCTCTATACGTCTGGATATGCCTCCCGCTCTTGGATTATTTGGCACCAAAACCAGATAACGACCAGGAAGACTGATAAAGGTGGTGAGTGCAGCACCTTTATTGCCGCGTTCTTCTTTATCAACCTGGACAACAACTTCCATGCCTTCGCGTACTAATTCTGAAATATTAGTGCGTTTGCCACGTTCAACAGGTTGTTTAAAATACTGGCGCGAAATATCTTTAAGAGGGAGAAAACCGTGCCGATCAGCACCATAGTCAACAAAGGCAGCCTCAAGGCTGGGTTCTACACGGGTAATTCTTGCTTTATAGATATTGGCTTTTTTTTGTGTTCGCTGGGTTGTTTCAATATCAAGGTTAAATAGATGTTGACCATCGACGAGTGCAACACGTAACTCTTCAGGTTGTGTTGCATTAAATAGCATTCTTTTCATATAGTTGTACTCAAAATTCTAAGAGGCTCAAACTATATAAAGTTTATAGGCAAAATTGCTTATGTATTAAGGAAAAAGGAACATATTTAGAATAAAATCTAATCTTATTCAGGACATAAATTTTAAATATATCTGCTTATCTAATGTTTTTATTCAAACACTTAGGAGCACAAATTATGTCAGTATGTAAAAGATTGACAATTTAGAAATTAAATAGTGTTATAAGTGATGCCTTGCATTAATGAATACATGAGTGCCTGATATGCATTACTCTACGTATTAGAAAACACTAAATTACTAAAAATTTTATTTATTCAATGACTGCTAAATCAGTTTGATATAATGTTATAAACTTATTTTAATAGATCATATCAAAGATTATTGCTTAAATAATACCTAAATTAAGGTGTCTCAAAATCATTCTGGTTCCAGATTGATTTTTTGATGTGGCCTGTTTTAAGACATCACTTAAATGTCTTTTTAAAAAATAGATATAAAAGTCTTTTGTCACTTTTCCTGTAAACTTTATACAGGAGCTATAAATTATTCATATTTCATGGATCATTATTTATGATCTTATCGGGTTTAAATCTTGGGATTATTGATAAAAAATTTGAGTAATTGGTTCCAGAACACTGTATAAAACAAGAGTGTTTTTTCCATTGCTGCACCTCTTCAAAATAGATGCTTTTAACTTACAATAATCTCATCACCAATATCATAAACAGGGATCATGGTGTTTATTTGTAAAAACTGGATTCTATTAATCGTATATTTAGCCGAAATTGGGTAAAATTACTTTTTAACCGGATATTTTTACCGATAGAATGAAACGTTTCACAAATAAGTTTATCTTCAATCATTATGTTTATGTCTATAACATCTGCAAATAAACGGTTAATAAATAAAAGCGCGTAATTCGCAAATTAACTGAAGATTTTAACTGACTTAATATAACAGCTGAAATCAATTCCATCAATGTAAAAATCCAGAAATATTAAATGAATCATAAAAAAACACCACATTCAGTCAAATTTGTTGAAGTTAATGAACAAAATGCAGGGCAAAGAATTGATAACTTTCTATTAAATCAGCTAAAAGGTGTACCTAAAGGGCATATATATAAAATTATTCGTAAGGGTGAAGTAAGAGTTAATAAAGGCCGTATAAAACAAACCTATAAACTTCAATATGGTGATCGTGTTCGTATCCCTCCCGTTTCCTTAGCGGAAAAGAAAGCTTTGCCTGCACCGGGACGATCCTTATTATCATTAATTGAAAATTCAATTATTTTTGAAGATTCAAGTATATTAGCTATCAATAAACCCAGTGGTGTGGCAGTACATGGTGGTAGTGGCGTCAGTTATGGGATAATTGAAGCGATACGTGCGTTAAAGCCCGAGGAAAAATTTTTAGAACTGATTCATCGGCTTGATAAAGATACTTCAGGATGTTTATTAATTGCAAAAAAACGCAGTGCACTGATAGGTGTTCAGGATTTATTACGTAATAGACAAACTGATAAGCGTTATCTGGCACTTTTATGTGGTTCGCCTGATTTCAAAAAACAAAAAGTGACAGTGCCGTTATTACGCGAAGTGCTTAAATCAGGAGAAAGATTTGTTCGTGTTGATCAAAAAGGTAAAGAATCAACCAGTATTTTTACCGTCCTGGAGCGTTTTAATGATTCAGTGCTTGCTGAGGTAAACATTATTACCGGAAGAACGCATCAAATCCGAGTGCATTCTAAATACATAGGGCACAATGTTGCAGGTGATAGTAAGTATGGTAATTATGCATGTAATCAACGTCTTAAAAACAGAGGACTAAAACGATTGTTTCTACACTCGTCTCAAATATCATTTAAGCATCCTGATTCAGGTAGAAAGATTACCATACAGGCACCACTGAGTACTGATTTGGAACAATTTTTACACAGTTTAAAATAATCTGCATAAATTTATAAATTAAGTCGCCTGTTTAATTAATGATTAAACTCAGGTTAATAAAAGTAACGATTAAAGAAGTAATAATGCCAGCATATAAATTAATAATTTTTGATTGGGATGGCACTCTAATGGATTCACAGGCCAGAATTGTTGCCTGCCTGCAGTGTGCAGCTGAGGAGCTTAAACTGCACCCTTTAAATGAAGACAACTTAAAAAAAGTGATTGGTCTGGGTCTCAATGAGGCGGTATCAAGTCTCTACCCTGAGCTCAAGGATAAGCAGGTGAATCATTTTGCTGACCGCTACCGTTATCATTTTATCACAGCAAATGATACACCAACGGGATTATTTGATGATGTCAGGGAAATGCTTAAACAATTAACAGAGAATGGCTTTATGCTTGCAATAGCAACGGGAAAGGCACGCAGAGGTCTGGAACCGGTGCTGGTTGATACAGGATTAAAAAATATGTTTCATGGCAGTCGATGTGCTGATGAAACTCGCTCTAAACCACACCCGCAAATGCTCGAAGAGTTGTTATACGAATTTGGAGTCACGGCAGATGAAGCCATTATGGTGGGTGATACTGAATATGATATGCTCATGGCAAAATCACTCGGGATGGATGCATTAGCTGTGAGTTACGGGGTGCATGATAAGGCTGATATATTAAAACATGAGCCTTTATCGTGTGTTGATAGTGTGGGAGAGTTATCTAAATGGTTATTAAATGGTGAATAGTGACACTCAATCCTTTTCTTTACAGATAAACACCCCCATTTAAAGTAATAGTAACTAAATTCAGGGTACAAGCTATGGAAAAAGACGATATTAAGCTTAATGAAAATTATGACAAGATGACGGGGCATGATGGTTGGGAAAAAAAATTAGTTGAAGACTTGGCTTTAGCTTCTCTAAAAGAAAAGCGGACCACACGTCGCTGGGGTATTTTCTTCAAACTGGCATTTTTAGCGTATATTGTGGGTTTGGTCGTTCTCTATTATTCGCCTTTTGACCCAGCATCTTTGGAAAAAGGGGCTGATGAACATACTGCCGTAATTGATGTAAAAGGTGTGATTTCAGCAGATTCAGAAGCGAGTGCTGATAATATTGTGACGGCATTACGTGAAGCTTTTGCAGATAAAAAAACCAGGGGTGTTATTTTACGAATGAATACACCGGGTGGTAGTCCCGTTCAATCGGGTTATGTTAACGATGAAATTTATCGTCTGAAAGCGCTTCATCCTGATATAAAAGTTTATGCGGTTATTGCTGATGTCTGTGCTTCAGGCGGTTATTATATTGCTGCTGCTGCCGATGAAATTTATGCGGACAAGGGCAGTATGGTGGGTTCTATTGGTGTTTTAATGAATGGTTTTGGCTTTGAAAATGTCATTGACAAACTGGGTGTTACGAGACGTTTATATACCGCAGGTGAACATAAAGGTTTTCTTGACCCGTTTACTGCACCTGAAGAAAACGATGTACTTCATGCAAAAACTATGCTGAGTAATATCCATGAACAGTTTGTTGATGTGGTCAAAAAAGGCCGTGGTGATAAACTTAAGAATGATCCTTTACTGTTTAGCGGTTATGTCTGGACGGGTGAACAATCACTGGCATTAGGATTAGTGGATAAACTGGGCAGTACCAGTTATGTTGCTCGTGAAGTGATTGGTGCCGAAGAGACGAAGGACTTTACTGTCTCAGAAGCATTTCTTGATCGTTTTGCCAAAAAAATGGGAGCATCAATAGCAACTACAATGGCCGAAATCAGCGGTTTTGGGGTGGTACCACAATTACGCTAAAAGATTTTGTTTAGATTGAAATATTGGCATCATAAAAGCCCTGATAGTTAAGATTGCTATCGGGGCTTTTTGTTTACTTTTGCAAAGTATGCCTGTTACTCCATGACAGCCACTGCGATGCTCAAGAGAAACTATTTATTAGACAAATATAGCAAGTGTTGAGAAAAAATATAATGAGTTGTCTATGCCAGTAGATTGATTGTTTCTTCAACCTGCTCCCTGGCTTGCTCAAGTACTTTAATACTAAGCTCTGGTGTCAGTTGACCAAGGGCTAATTTGGAAAAGGCGGGTACTTCATCCAGTCTGGGGTGTTGTTCTGTTGAGGTCTGTCCCACTAATGCATGTAATTGAGCGACAATAATAATATCACAATAGTCTGGTTTTTCTCCGGGTTGGCGTAACCAGTTTTCAGCTTCTCTTGCAGTAGTCACCAGATCCTCCGAAAAATTCCACCGGGTGAGAATTGCAGCACCCACTTCACCTTTGAGTTGTTCTATCATGGATGAAAATTGAGTTTCATTTCCCATCATTTCCGGATGTTTATCAGCATAAGTGATAATCGGAATTGCACCAATATCATGCAGCAGACCAGCCAGTAAAGCATGTTCAGGGTTAAATCCGGGGGTGATTTTAGCAAGAATAAAACTCAATGCAGCGATTTCACGGCTATGTTTCCAGATGGCCATCATTTTCTTCTTTAAGGATTTATTTTTTGTTGTAAAGAGTTCTTTCATGCTGAATGAGGTAACAAGTTGTGAGGTGACCTTGGTGCCCAGACGAGTCACAGCCATTTGACAGTCGTCAATTTTGTGAATTGAACGATAGAGCGCACTATTCGCCGTTTTGATGATTTTGGTAGTAATTGCAGGGTCAGAAGCAATGATATTGGCGATATGTTTAAAATTACTTTTTTCATCATGTAATGAGCGACGTATTTTTATCGCAACATCTGGAACGCTGGGCAGCTGCAACCGGTTATTACTTAAATCTTTTAATAATTGCTTATACAGGTAATGCTGTCTTACTTCTGCAGAAGTATCTACTTGAGCGGCTTTATTAGAAAACTGCAACACGGTTTCTAAATCAACAATGAGTACTTTAATTTCTGTAATTGATTTAACAGTATAACGGCTTGGACGGTATCTCGATAAGGGATTGCGTGAATTTTCGCTGCGAGCATGTATATGCCACTGGGTGGACGTGTTATCTCCAACTTCTACGGTACCGTTAATTAAAAAATATTGGGCCGGTGTATCACTATGGAGCTGTATGAATGTTGTATTAGCAGGTATCTGTTTTATTTGAATGAGATTGGCTAATTCAATTAACTGATGATCAGAGAAATGCTGGAAAGGCAGAAAATATTTTAAGAATCTTAATACCATAAGTTTGATAATAGCTTTGTTGATCAGTTAGCAGCATATGAGCAATTTTATACCTGATTTAACAAACAATTGCACGTCTTATATGAATTTCTAATGATTAATTGGTACTGTTAAGATGAAACTCACAGATTGATTGTGTTCATTATTTATCGCTTCTATTTTTCCGTTGTGAAATTGACTGATTAAACGTGCGATATATAAACCGATACCAAGATGAATCTCGTGTTCTTTTTGTGTTCTATAGCTTGTTAATGAAGAGAAGATTGAATCAAGCTTTGTGGTTTCAATTAATTGGCCGTAATTATTCAGTTCAATGATTAAAAAGGGTTTTTTTTTAAAAAGACTCAGCTGGATTGGTGTGCCTTTTTTATGAAAACTAATGGCATTATTAATGAGTTTATCCAATAATTGCGCAATTAATTCGGGTGAGATTCGGATGGACATTTTAGTTAAAGACGTCTTAAAAATGAATTCTGTTGAATGATGGGCTGCCTGTATGGTATCAATATAATTAGTGTCCATCCGTTTATTCCAAGTAATTGATATTATTATAAAAACAGGAAGAAAAACTGAAATAAACGGCCGGATAAAATGCAAGACCTGACGTAATTTGTTATAATCAAAAGT
>JAHXHI010000380.1 GCA_025656775.1 gamma proteobacterium symbiont of Bathyaustriella thionipta | reverse complement strand
TGCATTTTATCCGGCCGTTTATTTCAGTTTTTCTTCCTGTTTTTATAATAATATCAATTGCTTGGAATAAACGGATGGACACTAATTAATGTCTTCTATTAATCACTCACGTTTTACACCGCTTCTTTTTGCCATAATAGAATTCGATTGTTAGCAGGCATTTCATAATCGACCAGTATTTTAAAGCCGCTTTTTTCTGCCCAATCATTGAGCTCAGAAAAATCTTTAATACAGCTTTGAGGATTACGTGATTTTAACCAGCCATCGAACTGACGATTACTGTCACTGGTATACTGCCCCTGATAATTAAAAGGCCCATAAACGATTAGCAGACCACCATCATTAAGCACTTGCGGTACTCGCTCAAAAAATACCTGAACTTCATACCTGCTCATAATATGCAATGTATTGGCAGTAAAAATAGCATCCACGCTCAGTTCCGGCCATTGACTTTGTACCACATCCAGACTGACAGGTGGATGAACATTTTTTAAGTTTCCCTCTGATTGAAATTCATCCAGCCACATTTGAATGCCATTTAAGGCTTCTATACGATCACTGGTATACCATTGAAGATGAGGCATTTGCTGAGCAAAATAAACGGCATGCTGCCCTGTTCCACTGACAATTTCCAACACATTTTTGCAGGAAGACAAAATAGGTTTAATGATTTCAAGTATAACGTTTTTATTTTGCTCGCATGATTCTGAAAATGGTTTCATTATTTGCTCTTATAGGGTGTATGTTTATTAACGTCTTCAATATAACTCACAACGTTGATTCTTTCATGTTCAATAAAATCTGTTATTGATTCTTTAAAGTGATCCTGCATTAAATAATGGGCTGAACGGGTGAGTGTTGGAATAAAACCACGAGCTATTTTATGTTCACCCTGAGCACCGGGTTCAAAAACAGCCAGTTTGTTTTCAATGCAGTGTTCAATTCCCTGATAGTAACAGGCTTCAAAATGTAATCCCTTAATTGTTTTATCACACCCCCAGAATCGGCCATACAGCCGACTATCACTTAAAAACATGAGTGCTCCGGCAATACATTGATTTTGCTGTTCTGCCAGCACGAGTAAAACCTGATCCGGTAGTTTTTGTGCAACCTCCTGGAAAAAATCAAGGTTAAGCGTTGCAGTCCCCCACTTTTCATTAAAGGTACGTTGATAAAAATGCGCCATCATTTGCCAGTCCTGTTCACTTGCCTGATGACCATTCAAGCGTTTTAAAGTGACCCCGGCCTTCGCCACAGATAAACGTTCTTTAATAATATTTTTTCTTTTTCTTGATGACAACTGTGATAAAAAGTCATCAAAATCAGAGTAGTTATTATTGTGCCAATGAAACTGACAGTCATGACGAATCATCATACCTTGTTCTTTTAACCAGTCTAATTCAAATTGCTGTGGGAAAAGAATATGAAAACCACTCGCACCTGTCTGAGCGGCAATATCATTAACTATTTTTAATAAGATGGGGTAATAAATCTCACTTAATCCCGCTTTAACCAGAAAGCGTTGACCAGGTGATGGTGTATAAGGAATTGATGACACCAGTTTGGGAAAATATTTCAATCCCTGTCGATGCCAGGCGTCAGCCCATGATTGATCAAAAACGAACTCACCATAGCTATTGTACTTTTCATAAAGTGGTAGTGCGGCAACCAATTCATGATCCTGATAAACGGCCACATGTCTGGGCAGCCAGCCAAAGTTTTCACCGACACAATGATGGGTTTCTAAAGCTGACAGGAATGTATGATTTAAAAAAGGATTGTTATCCAGAATCAGCGCATTCCAGTCATCTGCTTTAATTTGTGAGATTTTCTGACAAATCTGAATTTGCATCGAAAAATTTCAAACAGTTTCCATAAGCATTAAAAAATGGCCTGTCAATTACATTTTGCTATAAAGATTGGTGGCTGTATTCATATACTTCAAGAGTTGACCAACAGTCAAAGAAATAAGAAACGCATTATTTTTATCATCAAGAGAATGGCTAAATAAATTAAATGATTTTTCTGCTTTTGTTAAGAGTTGTTTTACTTTTTCTGTATTCTCAGGATAGTTGTTTAGATAGGCCAGACCTTCAGTAAATTCTTTACGTGATTTTGCCAGTGCATTGGCATAAAACTCATCCTCAAAACCCCAGTCGCGCAACAGATAAAAAAGTTCAATTCGCTGACTTAACATACGCTGACGACCAGAAATATTAACAATTTTACCCAGTTCTTTGCCTGATTCAGTTTCCAGGTCTAAAACAATCCGGTGCGAAAGAGATAATAATTTCTCATTTAGCTTAACCAGTTCAGGCGCATTGTCTTTAGTTGCTTTAGCTGTGATCAATACTTTATATTCTGGCCAAATGTTATTAATTTTATCAAGCGATCCTTTTACGCCTTGAACCGACTCAAAATCTTCGAGAAATTTAAGTCCCTGCTCATAACGGGTCAATGCATCGCTTAATTTTTCATCAGGTTTGATATAGAACTGGTCCTGTCCTAGCTGACAATAGGATTTTAGCATTCTCTGAGTTAACATCCGTTGTAAGCCAGCACGGTCAATTGCATGATTTAATGTTGCTTCATCGATTGCCGCAAAAGCCATATTGGGTAAAACGAATGCTAAGCAGATAAAAAGAGATAAAACGAATCGATTTAAAGTCACTTTTAAAAACTTAGCCTGCTCATCTTTATAAATCATTTTTGCGCCTTCAATGTTTTAACTGATAGTCATATTTAATCGAACTTGATGACTATTGCCTGTTTCAGATTACTGATATCCTGTTAATAAAAATAATATCAGAAAACAAACAAAATATCTGTAATCAATATACGAATATTACCTATTTCTGATGTAGGACACAAAAAAATCAGTATACGTCACAATTCACCCTGTTTTTTACAAAAAAGTAGACACTTAAACTTAATATTGACGTGCTTTTTCCAGATCACCCAATTCAATATAACTCTGTTTTATGATTTTAGTATTATTGAGCTTTAATTGAGTATTATTTTTTTCCAGATTATTCGACTTTAAAGCTTGTTGTATGGCTTGCTGATAATCTTCCTGATAAAATTTAAGTACTGCCATGTTATGCCATAGCCAGGCATTTCCCGGCTCTATACGCAGGGCTCTTTTTAATAAACTTTCAGCTTCATCATAATGATACTGATCCATCGAGTTTTTTGATTGGGCCAGGAGATCGAGCACAGCTTGCCTGCTGGGAGGCGGTGATTTTTTTTTAAATTTAACCGGCTGCGCCTGTTCTGCAAGAGCGGTAGTGATTACCCGGGGTTGCTGCTGCGTAGTATTTTCTGAAGAGCGATCATTAACGGGAGGATATTTATCATTCAAATCGGTATCAGGTCTGGAATAGTCAATTGACGTACAGCCATTGATTAAACTGATGATAAAGAGTATTACTAAGTATAATTTGGTCATTGATTTTTCCGTTATCAGAAATCATTATTTCATTATCAGGAATCGTTACTTATTATTGAAACAAACGCTTCAGCCACTTTGTCTTATACTTTTCACTAAATTGACTATCAGAACACGCTTGTGTACTTTCAGGTTCAGTACCTTGCACAAAGGGTAGAAATTCAGCATATTGACAGCGACCGGTTAATTTTAACTGATTCATAGAGTCAATCCAAAACCATTTAATATTTTCCGGCTGATTTTGTTCTAATATTCCAACATCCAGCTGTTTCATCATTTTACCCCAGACTTTCAAGGCACCGGAAGAGCCCGTTAAACCTGCCGGTTTATTATCATCTCTTCCCAGCCAGACGACTCCTATCAGATTATCACCAAAGCCCGCAAACCAGCTATCACGCAATTCATTTGTGGTCCCCGTTTTCCCGGCAATATTATAATGAATCGGCACATATTGCGATAAGCCTTTCCCTGTCCCCATACTCACAGCTTCCTGTAAATTGGCATTAATTAAATACACCAGACTTTCATCAATGCGTCGTTGCACTCGAACAGGATATTGCTGCATGGTTTCATTATTTTCATCCTGTACTGATAAAATAGTATGTAAGGGCGAATAAAAGCCTTGATCAGCCAAAGTCTGATACATTTGGCTCACTTGTATCGGAGATAATGTTAATGATCCTAACAGCACGGCAGGGTATGGCAGTGCATCTGTGTCAACACCAAGACTTCTTACTGTATTGAGCACCTTATCGACACCAATGTCCATTCCCAGTCGTGCAGTTGACAGGTTATAGGATTTTGCAAGCGCAACATGTAATGGCACTAAGCCGTGTTCCTTTTTATCAAAGTTTTTGGGACTCCATAACTTTCCCTTCACACTCTTTGCAGAAAAAGACGTATCGTTTAATAACGAAGACAAGGTATAACCCTGTTCAAAAGCAGTTAAATAAATGGCCGGTTTTATTAACGAACCAATGGGTCGGCGGGCATTAATAGCCCGGTTAAAATCACCTTCCTGGCTATTTTTTCCACCAACAATGGCAAGAATTTCTGCAGAATCTCTATGGCTCACCACCACTGCCCCCTGCAGCTGTTTGGCCAGTTTTTTATTAACACTTTTTATCTGACTTGAGAGTGCATTTTCAGCCGCCCACTGTACTTGCGGATTCAGTGTCGTAAAAATTCTTAACCCCTTATCAGTCAAATCATCCTGATCATAATTTTCTTTCAATTGACTTTTAACACTATCCAGAAAGGCAGTAAAAGGTGAGTTACTCAACGACCAGCGACCACTGATACCCAAACTGGATTTAGTCCCCTTCTGATAATGTGTTTGTTTTAGCAGTCCTTGTTCCAACATTATCTTAAGCACCGTATTACGTCTTTTTAATGCACGGTCTTTATGATTTCTTGGGTTGTAATAAGACGGACCTTTAACCAGACCAACCAGCAATGCCATCTGTGGCTGACTTAATTGACTAACGGGGCGTTTAAAATAAAATTCACTGGCTAATGCGAAACCATGCACGGCCCGCCGGCCATCCTGTCCAAGATAGACTTCATTAATATATGCGGTGATAATTTCATCTTTGGAATAGTGATATTCCAATAATAATGACATGATGGCTTCATTCAGTTTTCTGGCCAGAGTTCTTTCTCGGGTGAGAAAGTAATTTTTCACCAGTTGCTGGGTCAATGTGCTGCCGCCCTGTACTGCTGAGCCGGCCTTGATGTTCGTCCACATTGCTCTGGCAATGCCTTTTGGATCAACGCCATAATGTTGATAAAAGTTACGGTCTTCTACAGCCATCAAAGTATTTTTCAGTTTTTTCGGTATATCATCCTGACTCAGCAGCAGCCGGTCTTCATGCAGTTTGGGATGAATACTGCCGATATGCGCGGGATCAAGGCGCATCAGCGATATTTTTTTACGCTTTTGACGATCATAGATTGAACTGATGCCCGTTTGATTAAACTGGATTCGTAATTTATGGGAAGGCTCTTCACCATCAGGAAAATCAAACTGACGTGTCACCAGCTCAATTCGCTGTCCATTTCGGGAAAAGCTTCCCTCAGTAGAATATTGCTTATCTTTACGATAGCCGGCTAGCTGCAATTCTTTTTCAAACTGTCTGACGGTTATTTTTAAGCCCGGGTAAACTTCGAGTGCACGAGCATACACCTTGGCAGGAATAGACCAGCGTCTACCTTCAAACTTGTCTTTAATGACAGAATTTAAATACAATGTATAGACACTTAACATAAGCGTGCCAAAAACAAGGCTCACTAAAATTATTTTCTTTATAAAACGGCCTATATAGCCGCTAATGCTTTTTTTAGCTGAATTTTTCCGAGATGATGCCTTTTTTCTGCTGGCAGATTTCTTTTTAACTGAATTTTTTCTTTTTGCAGGCATAAATTAAGCTAGAATTGAGTTGTCTATTAAAAATTAAAATAAAAATTAAGGGATATATGGATTACCTTGAGGTATTGCTTCACCCCACACTCGTTATGGCCACTATTATCTATGCCATTATGGCCATTAGTTTTGAAATTGTCTATCAGCATTTTTTAGGTAAAATTGCATCGGTTTCAAGTACTCATTGGATAGCCAAACATATTGGCGCACCCTTTTTCCATGTGTTACTACTCGTGGCATTTATTTATATGAGTTATCCGGTTTTATATGGCTTACATAGTCACCATAATAGCGGTGAATCAATCCTGCCGTCATTAACACAGCTGCTCAATGCCAGCGATGGACAAACCATGAAACTGATTAACACCTTGTTTATTGTCAGTGTGTTATTACCCTTAATACCTGTCATTAATCGTTTTACTTCGCTTATATTACCGTTACAGGCAATGACCGGCAGTGCTGTTCTTTATGGCTGGCTGGCAAACTTTACCGATATTAACTATAGCATTTTCCCTGGCTTTAAGATCGTTGCAATAATCATACTCTTTTCTTTAATTGCAGAAGTTGCTGCCAGAGCTTTGGCTTCATTATCAGCACACAGCTTAAAGGGTCCCTATCATCAGAGTGATACGGAAAAAGTCATTTATAAAAGCATTTTATTAATCGCTCAAGTACCTGTCTTATTAATCTACACGCTTAATATCGCCAGATAAGCCACTGATTGCATTATTTTCTACGCCAGCGAGTGCCCTCAGGCGTGTCTTCTAATAAAATAGCTTCTGCATCCAATACATCACGAATACGATCACATTCTGACCAGTTTTTATCCTGCTTGGCAGTCGTACGTTGTTCAATCAAGTCATTGATTTCATTATCACTAAGACCACCTTCCAGACTACTGCCCTGTAGAAATTGTTGCGCATCATTTTCTAATAAGCCCAGCAGTTGTGCTAATTTTTTTAATTGAACCGCCAGAACGCCAGCTTGCTGCATATCACTGCTTTTTAAACGATTCAGTTCATGGCTCATATCGAATAACACGGAAATTGCCATCGGTGTATTAAAGTCATCATCCATAGCGTGAAAAAAACGTTGGGAATAATCACTCTTTTCATCCAGGGCAGTATCATCCGTTACCTGTACATCAAGCAACGCCTGATATAATGTGGTTAATGAGGCTTTTGCTTTATCCAGATTTTCATCTGAGTAATTCAACGGACTCATATAATGACTGTTCAGAATAAAATAACGGATCACTTCAGGTGCATAGGACTGCAGCACTTCACGAATAATAAAAAAATTGCCCAATGATTTAGACATTTTTTCATCATCAACACGGACAAAACCATTATGAATCCAGTAATTAACAAATTTATGTCCGGTACACCCCTCAGATTGAGCAATTTCATTTTCATGATGAGGAAATTTTAAATCCAGTCCACCGCCATGAATATCAAAATGATCACCCAGACAATTAGTGGACATGGCAGAACATTCAATGTGCCATCCGGGACGCCCCTTACCCCAGGAAGAATCCCAGCTGGGTTCACCTTCTTTGGCCATTTTCCATAATACAAAATCCATTGGATCACGTTTAGCCTGCTCCACTTCAACCCGACTGCCCGATTGCAGATCAGCCAGATTTTTCTTGGCCATTTGACCATAGGTCTTAAATTGACTCACCTGATAATAGACATCACCATTGTCTGCCTGATATGCCAGTCCCTTATCAATAAGGGTTTGTATCATCTGTAGAATCTCACTCATATGCTCAGTGGCACGGGGTTCAATATCAGGACGTTTTACGCCTAAAGCATCTGCATCTTCATGCATGGCTTCAATAAAACGATCAGTCAGTGTATTAATATCTTCACCATTTTCTATGGCACGAGCGATAATTTTGTCATCAATATCGGTAATATTACGCACATAAGTCACATTCTCAGCACCATAAATTTTACGTAAATAACGGCTGATCACATCAAAAACGACGAGTACCCGTGCATGGCCGATATGACAATAATCATAAACCGTCATACCACAGACATACATATTCACTTTGCCGGGATGAATTGGGGTAAAACGTTCTTTTTGTCCACTTAATGTGTTTTGAATGTGTAACATGATTGATTAGTTTCCCGTTGCCTTATTTATTACTGGCTTTAGCCCATGAGTCTCTAAGACTCACTGTACGATTAAAAACAAGTTTATCTCTGGTGGAATCCGGATCAGCTGTAAAATAGCCTTCTCGTTCAAACTGAAAGGCATCACCTGCCTGCGTGTCTGCCAAAGAGATTTCAGCGCGTGCATCAGCCATCACTGTCAATGAATCTGCATTCAGGAAGTCTAGAAAGTGGCTGTCATCATCTTCATGATTTTTTGCCGCGACATCAGGATTTTCTGCGGTAAACAGTCGATCGTATAAACGCACTTCTGCGGGCATACTCTGTTGTTCTGACACCCAATGAATAACACCTTTTACTTTACGGCCTTGCGGTTTTTTGCCTAAGGTATCCACATCATGACTGCAGCGTAATTCGATGACCTCACCCTGAGCATCCTTAATCACTTCATTACATTTGATCACATAAGAATTTCTTAAACGAACTTCTTTATCGACTGTCAGACGTTTGTATTTTGGCGGCGGCACTTCTTCAAAATCACTGCGGTCAATATAAATGACCCGAGTCATTTTTAAAGTTCGTCTGCCCATTGATTCATCTTTTGGGTGTCTGGGGGCCGATAAATCCTGCACCTCATCTTCTGCCCATGAATCGATCGTTACTTTAAGCGGATTAATGACGCACATGGCTCTGGGTGCAGTATGCTCTAAATCTTCACGAATACAAAATTCCAGAGTACTCATATCCACCACACCATCAACCTTGGTCACACCAATACGGTCACTGAAATCACGAATAGAAGCTGGGGTATAACCACGACGTCTCAGGCCTGAAATGGTCGGCATTCTGGGATCATCCCAGCCCAGTACATAATTTTCATCAACCAATTGTTTTAATTTACGCTTACTGGTGATGGTATAGTTCAGGTTTAAACGAGCAAATTCAATCTGTTGTGGATGACTGGGGGTTTGTAATTGATCCAGAACCCAATCATACAATGGTCTGTGATCTTCAAATTCCAGGGTACACAAAGAATGCGTAATCCCTTCAATCGCATCTGAGATACAATGCGTATAATCATACATCGGGTAAATACACCACTCATTACCTGTTTGGTGATGTTCGATTTTACGAATACGATATAAAATAGGATCTCGCATATTAATGTTAGGTGAGGCCATATCAATTTTGGCACGTAAGACTTTCGCACCCTCATCAAATTCACCCTGTTTCATACGCTCAAACAAATCCAGATTTTCTTCCACACTCTGATCACGGTACGGGCTGTCTTTACCTGCCTCAGTTAACGATCCCCGATATTCTCTGGCTTCATCAGGCGATAAAGAACAGACGTAGGCCTTGCCTGACTTTATTAATTCAATGGCATATTGATGTAACTGATTAAAGTAATCAGATGCATATTTGGGCACATCCTGCCATTCAAACCCCAGCCAGCTGACATCTTTTTTAATGGAATCAATATATTCCATGTCTTCTTTTTCAGGATTGGTATCATCAAAACGTAAATTACAAACCCCATTGTAGTCCTGAGCCAGACCAAAGTTCAGACAAATTGATTTTGCATGACCAATATGCAGATAACCATTAGGTTCCGGAGGAAAACGGGTGACGACCTTGCCACCATTCTTATTGTTACTTATATCTTCATCAATAATATGACGAATAAAATTGCTGACAACTTTTGTTTCTGAAGCAGTGTTTTCTGTAGTACGTGTAACTGAATCACTCATGTTCTCACTCATTCCTGATAAGAAAGCCGTATTAATTTAGGGGTGTGCTTTGTTATTTATTATGTATAACGAGCACCAATATACATAACAACAGGTAATTCTAATGAATTAACAGAAAAAAATAAATCATTCCCTTTGAATCACGGCATTAAAACCGTTATATTGTCAAAACTTCGCACTTTATACCGATTTTGGTTTAATAATCTCGAATAAACATTTTTTTAAGGTATCAACAATGACAAGATTTAAACGTTTAGTTCTTAGTGTATTCTTAATCAGCTTCAGCATGATCAGCTTTGCTGCTGACCCTGTTAAAATTAAAATGAGCACCAATAAAGGTGATGTTATTTTAGAATTATATCCTGACAAAGCCCCGGCAACCGTAAAAAACTTTGTTAATTATGCTGAAATGAATTTTTATAAAAAAACAATTTTTCACCGTGTGATCGGTGGCTTTATGATCCAGGGCGGCGGTTTTACCAATGCCCAGGATCGTAAAAAAACGCTGAGCCCGATAAAAAATGAAGCCGATAACGGCCTGAAAAATGACCGCGGCACTATTGCGATGGCAAGAACCCGGGATCCCCATTCAGCCACTGCACAGTTTTTTATTAATCTCAAAAATAATGATTTTTTAAATCATACCCGTAAATCCATTAACGGCTGGGGATACACTGTTTTTGGTAAGGTCACCGGCGGCATGGATATCGTGGATAAAATAGCTGCCGTTAAAACCCAGGTCACCGCAGGTCAACAAAATATTCCCATTGATCCGATTTATATTGAAGATGTTAGCGTCATCAAATAAGGTAATACCTTGTTTTTTGAACTTTTACCCATATAAATAAGGCAAGATTTAATCATTTTATATTAATTAAAACAGTAATATATACGGAACAAATATGATCACAATGCAAACAAACTATGGCACAATCTCCATAGAACTCGATACAGAAAAAGCACCTGAGACTTGTGCTAACTTCGAACAATACGTTAAAGATGGTTTTTATGATGGTACCATCTTTCACCGTGTTATTGACGGTTTCATGATCCAGGGTGGTGGAATGGAACCCGGCATGAATGAAAAAGACACTCGTGACAGCATCACCAACGAAGCCAGTAACGGCCTGACCAATGATCGCGGTACACTTGCCATGGCAAGAACACCGGATCCTCATTCAGCTTCTTCTCAGTTTTTTATCAATGTCAAAGACAACGACTTCTTAAACTTCCGCAATGAAACTCAAGATGGCTGGGGTTATTGTGTATTTGCCAAAGTCACTGATGGTATGGATGTTGTTGATGCCATTAAAGGTGTTCAAACAGGTAATTCCGGTTTCCATTCTGATGTGCCTGTTGAAGATGTTATGATCGAGAAAGTCACCATCGATTAATATCAAAATGACCTGTTTATAATGGTAGATTTAAACAGGTCGTCTTTCTTTATGAAAACACTCTTTATTTCTGATCTGCACCTTGATCCTAAACGGACTGACATTCAGGCTTCTTTTGACCGGTTTATCAACACCTGCCTTACTTTAAATCAAAACTCTCGTGCTGACTCCAATCATAGCGCAATTGCCGCACTTTACATTTTAGGCGATCTTTTTGAAGTATGGATAGGTGATGACGCATCAATTCCTGTTTATAAACGACCTATCGCTCAACTCAAACAATTATCAGAATCAGGCACACAGATTTATGTCATGCACGGTAACCGTGATTTTCTTATGGGTTCAGGCTTCGAACAGGCCAGCGGCTGTAAACTGATCCCTGACCTTTATCAAATAACAATCGCTTCACAAAAAATTCTACTTTCACACGGTGATATTTTTTGTACTGATGATAAGGATTATTTGAGCTTTAGACAGATGGTTAGAGCTCCCTTATGGCAACAGGAATTTCTTGCTAAATCCATAGCAGAACGAGTCAGTATTGCCCAGACAATGAGAGAACAAAGTAAAAAGAATGGTTTGGAAAAAGCGTCTGAAATCACCGATGTTAATCAAGATACTGTCGAACAAATTATGTTGGAATATAATGTAAGTACATTAATTCATGGCCACACTCACCGACCTGTCATCCATAATTTCAAACTCCATAAAAATCCAGTCAAACGAATCGTCTTACCTGACTGGACTCCCGATGCAAAACCCTTTGAGATAGAAACATCAGCTTGATTAAAAAATAATCAATAGGTTATTTTGTAGCCACTACAAAAACAGCCATACCTAGCCAGCTCAAAATCAGCAAGCCCCAAGGTAACCAGTTATTTTTACACGGGTTATTTGTTTCAGCTTTTTCTTCTCTATTTTTATCATTTTTCTTGCTACGGGCGATTTTCTTTTTTAATTTATCCTGTTCACGCATCTTATTTTTTTGCTGCTTTTTATATTCAGCAATACCCTTTTGAATCCCCTGAGCGATTAATTTGGTTTGTTCTTTGCTCTGGTTGGGCTTTTGGGTCGCTTTGGCAACTTTCATCGCATCATTAACTGTTTCAGTTGAAACCTGCTGATGGCTTTTAGACTGCTGATGGTTCTTAACTTGCTGATGGCTCTTATATTTTGACATTAAATTTCTCATGTATTACGTTCAGGGAATTGAGGTGAATCCTAACATGAGTGAAGTTGAACAAGAAGTAGTGATAAAGCAGATAGTGAATAAGACCGGTATGCGTATTAATCAATCATTACCCCTGCTCTTTTTCTATTCGCTGCATCATATCAATCCAATTATTTAAAGAGTTATCATCACTTATTTCCAGCATCTTATTGTCAGATAACCAGATACCTTCACTATTAAAACTAAACATAAAGGTCAGATCGCTTCTGTCAGATTTTTTCAATAACTTTTTATTAAAATTGTCTAATATGAGTGGTCCAGACTCTAAAGATGGGTAATAACTTAACACCATATGACTTTGTTGATCAGCCATTTTTACATAATTAATTCTCAGACGCTCAAAAGGGACATCCAGAGCTAACAAAGTAAAGTACTTGGCAATACTAAAGTCTTCACAGTCACCGGCATTACGTATCAAGCTCTCAATAGGAGTTGCCCAATAATCTTTTTTATTCCAGAGCTCTTTATCTGAAACCCAGGTCATACGATTGAAAAAATCGTTAACCAATATTATTTTTTCTCTTTCTGTTTTATCCAGACTATGGTAAATAAGATTTTCCCAGGCTGTAAAACGCTGATTGGTTACTTCATCATGGTTGGAATTTATCTGATGATTGGCTTCAGCCATAAGAAAGTCAAATTTGTCATGATGATCGGCATGGGCATTGATATAACAAAAGGGTGCGGAGATAACCGACAACTTCACCAGGTTCAATACAAAGTATTTAGAATATTTCTTAATCATATTGATTTCACCACCCGTTATAAAAAATTACAAGATAAAGCGATTACTCTGTAACATTACAAAAAACCCGTAACCTGTAACAATTTTAGTGTAGCAGATAATTAAGAGAAGGCCGTAAGTGCTTATACGTTTATTTATTACGGTTTATACCTAGTACCTAAACACATTAATTTTGACCGATTAACTTTTCATATGCCCGATTCAACTTACTTCGGGCACCATCCACATTAAACATCCAG